>JAZBPF010000397.1:0-6858 GCA_036351515.1 Pseudomonadales bacterium
AGGGCCGCGGCGCCCCGCGCGGTGGTCTCCACCTCGGCGGCCACGGCCACCTCGAGCCCCGTGAGGTCGGCGATGGCCTGCACGAGGAAGCGGCTGCGGGCGAGGCCGCCGTCGACGCGGAGCTGTCCCTCCACGGCGAGCGTCTCGGCGACGTCGGCCACGCGCTGGGCGATGCCCTCGAGCACGGCGCGGACGATCTCCGCCGCCCCCGTGTCGAGACCGAGCCCGTCGAGGCGACCGCGGACGCGGTCGTCGAGGCGCGGCGTGCCGAGGCCCGCCAGGGCCGGCACGAAGGTCACGCCCGGGCGCCCGGCCTCCGCGAGCGGATCGAGGGCGTCCAGCTCCGGCAGCACCCCCGCCCGGAGCAGCCACTCGACGGCGGCCCCGGCGGTGATCACGGTCCCCTCCACGCAGAAGGCATCGCCGCCCTCGAGGCGGCGCCAGAGCGGCAGCGCGTAGGCGCCGCGGGGCGCTTCCGCGAGCACGGCGCCGGTGCAGCGGTCGAGCATGGCGGAGGTGCCGAGGGTCAGCTTGGCGTCGCCGGCGCGACGGACGCCCTGGGCGAAGCAGGCCGCCTGCTGGTCGCCGGCCCGGGCCGCGAGCGGCACCGGCGCGCCGAGGTGGCGCCGGTCCGTCTCCGCCACCACCGCGTCCGTGGCGACCACGCGCGGATGCCAGCTCCGGTCCTGGCCGAAGAGCGCGAGCGCGGGCTCGAACCAGTCGCCGCGCTCGGCGTCGAAGAAGCCCGTCGCGCCGGCGCTCGAGGGATCGGTGACATGGGCGGCGCCGTCGGAGAGGGCCCAGCCGAGCCAGGCGTCGGGGGTGCCGAGGCGCAGCGTGCCCCGGGCCGCGGCGTCCGCGACCGCGGGCGCTTCCTGCAGGAGCCATTCGAACTTCGTGCAGGCCGCGAGCGTGTTCACGGGCACGCCGTGCTGCTGCAGGGCGCGGACGCGCTCGAGGGTGCGCCGGTCCTGCCAGCCGATCACCGGCGCCAGCGGCCGGCCGGATTCCGCGTCCCAGGCCACGGCACTCGCCCGCTGGCTCACGATCCCGAGGGCGCGCACCTCGCGCGCGTCGAGGCCCGCCTCGCCGAGGGCGTGGCGCAGCACCGCGAGGCCCTGGCGCAGGTACTCCTCGGCGTCCTGCTCGACGCGGTCCGGCGCCGGCGTCGCGACCGTGAGCCGCGCGTAGGCCGAGCCGACCACGCGGCCGGCCGCGTCGAGGACCTGGGCGCGGACGCCCGTGGTGCCGAGGTCGAGGGCGAGGACGTGGTCAGCCAAGGGGAATCAGCACCCCGGGATTCAGGAGGCCGTCGGGATCGAGGGCTCGCTTGACGGCGCGGAGCATGCGCACGCCGGTCGGCCCGAGTTCGTGCAGGAGCCAGTCCCGCCGGACGCGGCCGATGCCGTGATGATGCGCGATGCCGCCGCCGAGTTCGACGGTCGCACGCATGGCGGCCTGCCAGCAGGCGTCGTAGGCCTCGAGCATGGCGCTGCGGTCCGACGGCGCCACGGCGAAGGTGAAGTAGAGGTTCGCGCCGGAGCGGTAGGCGTGCGAGGAGTGGGCCGACGCCGCCACGAGGTTCGGCACCTGGCCGAGGGCGTCGATCACCGCCGCGTAGAGGGGCGCGAGCCGCGACCAGCTCGTGGCCACCTCGATCGTGTCGACGACCAGCCCCTGCTCGAAGAGCTCGCGCCAGCTCGGCACCGTGTTGCGGTGCTCGAACCAGGCGTCGACGGCCGCCGGATCGGCGGCCTCGCCGCCCCGGGCCCGACAGAGGGCCGCGACGGCGCCGGCCTCCGCCTCGACGTGGGCCCGCGGCCCCTCGTGCAGGAAGATCAGCATGGCCCGGCCCTTCGGACAGGCCTCGGCGAAGTGCCGCCGCGTCTCGCGCGGGTCGTAGAGGCGCACCACCGGGGGCCGCCAGCCCGGGACCACGACGTCGCGCACGGCCTCGACGCCGACGGCGAAGTCCGGGAAGTGGAACGCCTGACGCACCGCGTGCTCGGGCTGCGGGCGCAGCGAGAAGGTCACTTCCGTGACGATGCCGAGCGTGCCCTCGCTGCCGAGGAGGAGCTGGCGCAGGTCGGGGCCGGCGGCGGCGCGGGGCGTCTCCCGGGACCGGTAGACGCTGCCGTCCGGGAGCACGGCCTCGAGGGCGTAGAGGAGATCCTCGGTGTTGCCGTAGGCCGTGGAGTACTGGCCCGAGGCGCGGGTCGCGACCCAGCCCCCGACGCTCGAGCGCTCGATGGACTGGGGCCAGTTGCCGATGGTGCAGCCGCGCGCGGCGACCGCGCGCTCGGCGTCACCGCCGAGGGTGCCCGCGCCGAAGGTCGCGAGGAGGTCGTGGGCCTCGAAGGCGCGCAGGCCGGCCATGGCCTCCGTGGAGAGCACCACCGCCTCCTCGCCGGCCAGCACGCCGCCGCAGACCCCGGAACCGGCGCCGCGCGGGACCATGGGCACGCCGTGGGCGCGGCAGATGCGCACGGCCTCGGCCAGCGCCGCGGTCTCCGTCGGGGCCACGACCGCCCGCGGCAGGCGCGCCGTCCCGGCGAGGGTGCCGCCCTCGGACCAGCCGTCCCCGACCCAGGCCTCGAGTTCGCTGCGGGCCCAGTAGTCGCGGGCCGCGGCGGCGCGGTCCGTCTCCTCCAGGCGCACGGCGTCGCCGAGCGCCGCCTGCAGCCGTGCCACCACGTCGCTCATGGAGCGGACCCCTCCCCCGCGGCGCTCCGGAACGCCAGTTCGTCGTCGATGCGCGCCCGGACCTCGGCCCGCTGTCGCGCCTGCTCCGCCGCGTCCCAGCCGAGGAGCGCGCCCATGCGCGCCGCCGCCGGGGCCAGGAGCGCGTCGCATTCCCCGGGCCGGAACCAGGCGGCCCGCGTGCGCCGGTAGACGAGGTCCTCGAGGGAGCCCGCCGCTTCCCGGGTGACGGCCCAGTCCACCTCGCCGAGGAGCACGCGTCCCCCCGGGGCCAGGGGCTCGGCCCCGAGCGCGAGCACCTCGCGGGCCTCCGTGCCGTAGAGGCGCACGAGGCGCTCCGCGGTCCCGTCCGGCAGGTTGCCGGTGCCGGCGAGGGAGCGCGCCAGCGCGTCGAGGTCGCCGTCGAAGTCCCCGCCGGGCAGGGGCGTCGGCCCCGGCGCCTCCGGCAGGCGGCGCTCCGAGGCGTGCGCCACCGCGTCGAGCACGTCCTCGGCCATCTTGCGGAAGCCCGTCAGCTTGCCCCCCGCGATCGTGAGCATGCCGCCGGGGCCGGTCCAGATCTCGTCCTTGCGGGACATCTCCTTCGCTTCCTTGCCCGCCTCGGCGATGAGCGGGCGCAGGCCCGACCAGGCGGCCACGACCTCCTCGGGCTCCGGCGTCGGCACGGCGCAGTAGCGGGCGATGGGCTCGAGGAGATAGGTGACGTCCTCCCGGTCGATCTCGGGCCAGAGGCGGCGTTCGCCGTGGTAGCTCGTGTCCGTGGTGCCGAGGTAGACCGTGTCGCCGTGGGGGATCGCGAAGATGGAGCGCTTGTCGGCCGCGTTCATGACCACGAGGTGCTTCAGGGGCAGACGCTCCGCGGGCAGCACGACGTGCACGCCCTTGGAGAGGTGCAGGCGCGCGGGGGCGTCCTCGCGCTCGAGGCGCGCGACGTCCTCGGCCCAGGGGCCGGCGGCGTTCACGAGCGTGCGCGCGCGGACCGGCAGCGTCTCGCCGGAGACCCCGCAGCGCACCTCGGCGCCGACCACGCGCTCGCCCTCGCGCAGCAGTCCCTCCACGCGCAGGCGGTTCCCCACCACGGCGCCCGCGCCGGCGGCGGCGCGGACCGTGGCCAGCACGAGCCGCGCGTCGTCCGTGAGGTACTCGCGATAGGCGCAGGCGTAGGGGAAGGCCTCGCGGTCGAGGGTCGGCTCGTTGCGCGCGAGCTCCTCGCCCTTCCAGGTCCGGTGCAGATCGCGCCGTTCCACGGCACCGAGCTTCTCGTAGGCGGTGATCCCCGCCTGGAACTTCAGCAGGCTCGCCCGGGAGCGGGCGGGGACCACCATCCAGCAGGGCTCCGCGAGGTGCGGCGCCATGGCGTGCACGGCCTTGCGCTCGAGGGCGGTCTCGCGCACGAGGCCGACGTCGCCCATGGCCAGGTAGCGCAGGCCACCGTGGATGAGCTTGGAGGAGCGGGCCGAGGTGCCCGCCGCGAAGTCCTCGGCCTCCACCAGCGCCACGGAGAGGCCCCGCAGGGCCGCGTCGCGGGCGACGCCGGCGCCGGTGATGCCGCCGCCGATCACCAGCAGGTCGAAGACGGTGCCCGTGAGCGCGGCGTGGAGGCCGGCGCGATTCCGGGCGTCGAGGGCGGTGTCCGTCATGCCGGGCGTTCCTTCGTCTGCTCGCATGGCCCGTGAGGATTCAGAAGCGCCCCCGCAGTCCGAAGCGGAAGCCGATGTCCGGCGCGCTGCCCGGTCGCAGGTCCTCGTGGAAGGCGGCGTCGAGCAGAAGCCCGCCGACGCGCACGGTCACCCCGAGACCCCCCTGCACGCTCCAGCCCCCGATCTGCTTCAGGGCCGAGTCGGCGAGCGCCGTATGCGCGTCGAGCTGCCCGCGCAGGACCCAGCGTTCGCCGAGGGGCAGGCCGAGGCCCAGCGTACCGAAGCCGGCGACCGGCGCCACGTCGTCCTCGAGGACCGCCGTGTCCCCGGAGCGCAGGACCCCCGCGACGAGCTGCACGTCCATGCCGGCGCGGGCCAGCCAGCGCCGGTCCGAGAGGGCGAGGGAGAGGGCGACGTCCGTCCCGCCGCTGCCGAGGACGAGGTCGTCGTCTCCGGTGGGGAGTTCCACGGACAGGCGCAGGGCGAGGTCCCGGTCCGGCGCCGCGTGCAGCGCGCGGGCGAGGCCCAGGCGGACGTCGCCGAGGCCGCCGGTGGCGCCCTCGACGCGCAGGCGCGTCCCGGACTCGTCGAGCCAGGCGAAGGCCACCTGGCCCCGCGGGGCCCGGTCGCGCCCGCCCTCGGGCAGTCCGAAGGCATCGTGCCAGCCGTCCACGAGCGGATCGAGGAAGCCGCCGTCGTGGCGGAGCACCGGCACCTCGACGCTCGCCGCCCAGCCGGCGCCGACGCCGCGTTCGAGGAACAGGGTCGCGGCGTGGGTCTCGCCGTCGAGGACGACCCGTTCGCCGCCGCGGGCCTCCGTGGTGTAGTGGCTGATCACCTCGAGGACGAGCTCGGTCTCCGTCGCCCCCGCCGCGGGCAGCGCCGCCGGCCGCGGCCGCGGCAGCCCCAGGGCGAGCACGGGCGGGCTCGCGTTGCGCCAGGAAAAGGGACTCGCGGGCGGCGGCGCGGCCTCCGCCGCACCGGCGAGGCCCGCGCCGAGGCCCAGGGCGAGCAGCGGGCCGCGGGCGCCGGGCATCAGTTCACGCCCCGCGCGCGCTCCGCCCAGAACGGCCGCCGCAGTTCGGTCTTGAGGATCTTGCCGGGCCCGCTCTTCGGCAGCTCCTCCCGGCGGATCTCCACGGAGCGCGGGCACTTGTAGTGGGCGATGCGTTCCCGGCAGTGGGCCACCAGCGTCGCCTCGTCGACCTCGTGCCCGGCCTTCGGCACGACCACCGCGTGCACTGCCTCGCCCCAGGCCTCGCTCGGGATGCCGATGACGGCGCATTCGGCGACGGCAGGATGGAGATAGAGCGCGTCCTCCACCTCCGCGGAGTACACGTTCTCCCCACCGCTCACGATCATGTCCTTGATGCGGTCGACGACGAACAGGAAGCCCTCCGCGTCCAGGTACCCGGCGTCGCCCGTGTGCATGTAGCCGCCCCGGAGCGCCTCGGCGGTGAGTTCCGGCTGGTTCCAGTAGCCCTTCATGACCATGGGTCCGCGCACGCACACCTCGCCGATCTCCCCGGGACCGCAGCGGGTGCCATCCTCGCGCAGGACGATGACGTCCGCGTTGTAGACGGGCTGCCCGGCGGAGGCCGTGCGCCCGGCGAGGGGGCCCTCGAACACGTGGTACTCGGGCGTCAGGACCGTGGCCACGGGCGAGAGCTCGGTCATGCCGTAGGACTGCAGGAAGCGCACGCCCGGCAGGCGCTCCATGGCCCCGCGGAGCAGCGCCTCGGGCATGGGCGAGGCGCCGTAGGAGAGCAGGCGCAGGCTCGAGAGGTCGTAGCGGTCCAGCTGCGGATGGTGGACCAGGCGCGCGAGCATGGTCGGGACGATGATCGTGAGCGTCACCCGTTCGCGCTCGATGGTCCCCAGGAAGGCGTCCACCTCGAAGCGCGGCAGCACCACGTGGGTGCCGCCGGCGAGGGTCACGGAGAACAGGCGCGCGCCGCCGGCGACGTGGAACATGGGCGAGACGTGCAGGTGCACCGTGTCCGCCCGGATGTCCATGTTGAGCATGGCCGTGAGGGAATTCGCGAGCACGTTCGTGTGCGTGAGCATCACGCCCTTCGAGCGCCCGGTGGTGCCCCCCGTGTAGAACAGGCAGGCGACGTCGTCGAAGCCCCGGTTCGCGTCCTCGCGCCGCTCCGCGCCCGCGAGCGCCTCCCAGTGCTCCCAGCCCGGACGCCTGTGCTCCGCGTCGGCCGCGAGCACGCGGTGAGTGATGGCGGCCCCGTCCGCGCGCTGCGCGTCCACGGCCTCGGCGTGCTCGGGGTCCGCCACGACGATGCGCGCACCGGAATCGTCGAGGGCGTGGCGGACCTCCGCCGGCGCCCAGCGCGTGTTCACGGGCACGGCGATGCCGCCGGCCCAGATCGTCGCGAAGAAGAACTCGACGTAGCGATGGGAGTTGTGGGCGAGCATGGCGACCCGGTCGCCGGGCTCGAGGCCGAGGGCCGCGAGGCCGCCGGCGAGGCGCGCCACCCGGTCCTCGAAGGCGCGCCAGCTCCGG
>JAZBPF010000398.1:0-8254 GCA_036351515.1 Pseudomonadales bacterium
CTGCCGTACTCGGCGGCGACGAGCTCCTGCTCCGCCGCGAGCAGCTGGCGCTCGGCGTCGAGCACCTCGATGAAGGCGACCACGCCCTGCCGGAACCGCAGCTTCTGCAGGCGGAGCGCAGTCCCGGCGGCCGCCACCCGCGTCCGGTTGTGCTCGATCACCTCGGTCGCTGCGTCCACGGCGATCCAGGCATCCGCGACCTCCCCCAGCGCAGCGAGCACCGCCTGACGCCAGGCCAGGGCCGCCGCGCGCAGCTCCGCGTCCGCCAAGGCCACGGCAGCGCCGGTCCGGCCGAAATCCAGGAGCGGGACCGCGGCCGTGGGCCCCCAGGAGAGCACTTCGTCACCCTCGTCCAGCAGATCGCCGAGATCGGTCGCGAGGCGGCCGGCCAGGGCCGTCACGCCGATGGTCGGAAAGGGGAAACGATTCGCCACCGCGACGCCGACCCGCGCGGTCGCGGCATGGAGGCGCTGCTCGGCGGCCCGGAGATCCGGCCGCCGCTCGAGCAGCTCCGCCGGGAGTCCGGTGGCGAAGGACGGCAGGGACGGCGCCTCGTGTCCGGGGCTCGCGTCCAGCACGCGCCCCGGCGAACGTCCGAGGAGCAGCGCGAGCGCGTTGGCGGCGATCGCACGCTGGGCGCGGAGCTCGGGGAGCACGGCGCGGGTCGACGCGAGCAGGGCGAGGGCCTGATTCTCCTCCGCGGCGGAGACGATCCCGCTTCCCTTGAGTTCGCGCACGAGCGCCAGGGAGCTCTCCTGGCTGGCGATCGTGCGCTCCACGATGACGGCGCGCCGGTCGAGCTCGCGAATCCGGAAATAGGCACCGGCGACGTTCCGCACGAGGGTGACGAGCACCGCCCGCGCTACGTCCTCGGTGCCGAGGAGGTCGGCCAGCGCGGCCTCGCGGCCCCGGCGGAGCTTGCCGAACACGTCGAGCTCCCAGGCGAGCGCGGCGCCGAGAGCGTGGGTGGTGTCGTCGGGAAGCCCGGGCGCGGGCGAGCTCTGGAGTACCCCGATCACGTTGGGCAGGAGCGCCGCGCGCGCCCCGCGGGCCCGGGCCTCGGCGGAGAGCACCCGAGCGAGGGCACCCCGGAGCTCGAGGTTCGCCGCGAGCGCCTCGTCGATCAGCGCGACGAGCTGCGGGTCGTCGAACAGTTCGAACCAGGCCACGTCCGCGAGCGCGGGGCCGCTACCGGGCTCCAGGACGGGCCCCCAGTCCTCGGGTACGGACTGCGGCGGGCGCTCGTAGTCCGGCCCCACGGCGCAACCGGAGAGGGCCAGCAGGGCGACGCAGCAGAGGACGGCACCCGAGCGCTTCAAGACGACGGCTCCGCCGCCGGTCCTGCGTCGAGGTCCCCGCGGCGGCGTTCCCGCCGGGACGCACCGAGGATCAGCACGAACAGCGCAGGGACGAACAGCACCCCGAGGATCGTGGCCGCGATCATGCCGCCGAAGACCGCGGTGCCCACCGCCTGCTTGGATGCGGCCCCCGCACCGCTCGCGATCACGAGCGGCACGACCCCGAGGATGAAGGCGAAGGAGGTCATCACGATGGGGCGCAGGCGCAGGCGCGCCGCCTCGAGCGCGGCCTCGGCCGCGCTTCGGCCCTGCTCCACGTTGAGCTTGGCGAACTCGACGATCAGGATCGCGTTCTTCGCGCCGAGTCCGACGAGTGTGACGAGACCGATCTGGCCGTACACGTCGAAGTCCAGCCCCCGGAGCCACACGGCGAGGAAGGCGCCCAGGATTCCGAAGGGCACGGCGAGCATGACGGCGAGGGGGATCGACCAGCTCTCGTAGAGCGCCGCGAGGAGCAGGAACACGACGACGGCCGACAGGAGGAGCACGAGGGAGGCCGTATTGCCGGCCTCGCTCTCCTCGAGACTCTGTCCGGACCACTCGTAGCCGAAGCCCGCCGGCAGCACCTCGGACGCGACCTCCATGAGGGCCTGCATCGCCTGGCCCGAGGAGTAGCCCGGTGCCGGCACCCCGGTCAGCTCCGCGGCGGGGAAGAGGTTGTAGCGCAGGAGGAAGCGTGGCCCGGTCCCGGGCGTCACCCGCACCAGGGTGCTCACGGGCACCATGGCCCCGCCGGCCGCGCGGACGAACAGGTCCGAGAGATCGTCGATGGTCCGCCGATAGGGACCGTCCGCCTGCAGGATGACCCGGTAGTTCTTGCCGAAGCGCGTGAAGTCGTTGACCTGGAAGCTGCCGAGCATGATCTGCAGCGTGCCGTAGACGTCACTCACCGGGATCCCGAGCTTCTTGGCCTTCTCGCGATCGACCTCGATCTCGTAATTCGGCGTGTTCGTGCCGAAGCTGGTGCTGATGCGTCCGATCTCCGGGCGCGTCCGGGCCGCTTCCAGGAAGCTGTTGGCCGCGCGCGTCAGCTCCTCCGGCCCCTGACCGGCCTGTGCCTGGAGCACGAGCGAGAAGCCCGACACGGCGCCGAAGCCGGGCAGCGCGGGGGGGTTGAAGGCGAAGGCATTCGCCTCCGGACGCCGGAGCCCGAGGAGCGTCGCTTGCCGGATCAACGCTTCGGCCCGGGTCCCGGGCGTGGTCCGTTCCTCCCAGGGCAGGAGCCGGACGATGAGCAGGGCCCCGTTCGGCGTGGCGGTGCCCGAGACCACGTCGAAGCCGCTGATGCTGAGCACCGACTCGACGCCCGGAAGCACCGCGAGATCCTCCGTGTAGGCGTCGACCACGGCATCGGTGCGCGCGAGGGTCGCCGCCTCGGGAAGCGTGACCGCCGTGAAGAAGGCACCGACGTCCTCGTCGGGGACGAAGCCGGTGGGCGTGGCGCGTGCGATCACCACGAGCCCGATGCAGAGCAGGGCGACCGCGAGCAGGGCCCGCCGCGGCGCGCCGACGCCGAGCCCGGCGAGGGAGAGATACCGCCCCGTGACCCGCTCGAAGCCCCGTTCGAAGGCGCCGAAGAAGCGATCGAGGGGGCCGCTACCGGCGGGCGGGCGCGGACGCAGGAGCGCCGCGCTCAAGGCGGGCGTGAGCGTCAGCGCCACCAGCGTCGAGAACAGCACGGCGACGGCGATGGTGATCGCGAACTGCTTGTAGAGCTGGCCGACGACCCCGGGAACGAGCGCCATGGGCACGAAGATGGCCGAAAGCACGAGCGACGTCGCCACGATCGGACTCGTGACCTCGTCCATGGCCTCTCGGGTGGCGTCGCGGGCCCCGGCCCCACCCGCCATCTTGTGTTCCACGGCCTCCACCACGACGATCGCGTCGTCCACCACGATCCCGATCGCGAGCACGAGGGCGAAGAGCGAGAGCGTGTTCACCGAGAAGCCGAGCAGCTGGTAGCTGACGAACGTGGCGAGAAGCGAGACCGGGACGGCGATCATGGGAATGATCGTCGCGCGCCAGTTCTGCAGGAACAGGAACACGACGATCAGCACCAGCACGAGCGCTTCGAAGAAGGTCTGGATCACCTCCTCGATCGAGGCTTCGACGAAGAGCGAGTTGTCGTAGACGATCGTGTACTCGAGCCCCGGCGGGAACGCTTCGGCGAGCCGGGCGAGCGTCGCCTTCACCGCCTCCGCCGATTCGAGGGCGTTCGCGCCGGGGCTCAGCGAGATGCCGAGCGCCGTCGCCTCGTGCCCGTCGAGGCGGCTGCCGAAGCCGTAGTCCTTTGCGCCGAGCTCGATGCGCGCCACGTCCCCGAGACGCAGGAAGGAGCCGTCGGGCCGAGCGCGGAGGATGATCGCCGCGAACTCCTCCTCCGTCGCGAGCCGCCCCCGGGCCCGGAGCGAGAAGGTGAAGCCGGAGTCCATGGCGCCGGGCGGCTGCCCCACCCGCCCGGCCGCGGCCTGCTTGTTCTGCTCCTGCACGGCGCGGATGACGTCCGTCGGGGTCAGGTCGTAGGCCGCGAGCCGGTCCGGACGCAGCCAGACCCGCATGCCGTACTCGGAGCCGAAGACCTTGACGTCGCCGACGCCGACCGTCCGCTTGAGGGGATCGAGCAGGTAGCTGTAGACGTAGTTGCTCAGGAATTCGCGCCCGTAGCGGTCGTCGGGCGCGTGGACCGCCAGATACAGGAGCGTGTCCGGCGACGCCTTCGCCACGGTGACGCCGATCGCATTGACCTCCGCCGGCAGACGCGGCAGCACCTGGGAGACACGGTTCTGCGTCTCGACCGCCGCCAGGTCCGCGTCCCGCTCGAGCGCGAAGGTGACCGTGACGGAGCTCGTGCCGTCGTCCCCGGACACGGAGCGGATGTAGCGCATGTCGGAGACGCCGTTGATCTGCGAGTCCACGGGCGTCGTGACGGACTGGTCGACGGTCTCGGCGTTCGCGCCCGGGTAGGCGGTCGTGACCCGGACCGTGGGTGGCGCGATCTCGGGATACTGGGAGACGGGCAGCCCGAGGAGGCTGAGCACGCCGACGAGCACGAGCAGAAGCGAGAGGACGATGGCGAAGACCGGCCGGTCGATGAAGAATCTCGCCACGGCAGGTCCGCCCTCAGGCGCCGTCGGAAGAGGGCTGCGGGCGGGCCCGCATGCCGGGCCGGAGCTTCTGGGCCCCGTCGAGGACGATCGTCTCGCCCGCCGAGAGTCCCTCGTCGACGGTCCACGCCCCGTCCAGCCGCCGGCCGAGCTGCACGGGCCGCTGCTCGACCGTCCGGTCCTCGGCCAGGACCGTCACGAAGTCCTGATCGAGGACCCGGGTGATCGCTCGGGCGGAGACCACGAGGGCTCCCTCGTACCAGTCCGTGAGGAGCCGCACACGGGTGAACTGCCCGGGGAGCAGACGCCCCTCCGGGTTCTCGAACACGGCCCGGACGCGGTAGGTCCCGGTCACCGGATCCAGCGCCCGGTCCCGGAAGTCGATGCGCCCGGCGAGCGGATAGGGACGCCCGTCGGCGAGCTCGAGGGATACGCCGCGTCCGATCCGTTCGGCGACGTCGGGCCGCCCACGCAGACGTGCCTCCAGATCGAGCAGTTCCGTCTCCGACAGCCCGATGTAGACCCAGAGCGGATCGTCGACGGCGACCTCCGCCAGCACCGTGTCCCCGGCGCGGACGAGATCCCCCACGGCCAGCCGGGCGGCGCCCATGCGACCGTCGAGCGGCGAACGGATCTCCGCGTACTCGACCCCCAGCTCGGCCTGCCGCAGCACGGCCGTCTGCGCGTCGACGACGGCGCGGGCCGCATCGCGGGCCGCGACCGCGTTGTCGTAGACCTGCCGAGCGATCGCCTCCACGGGGAGCAGCGGCGCGTAACGCGCCACGTCCCCTTCGGCGCGGGCGAGCTGCGCCCGGGCGGCGGCGAGCTCGGCGCGCGCGGCGGCGCGGCGCTCCGTCGCCTCCCGCGCGTCGATGGTGAACAGGAGCTGCCCTTCCGTGACCCGTGCCCCGTCCGGGACGTGTTGCTCGAGGAGGATCCCGCCGGTCCTCGCGCGGAGCGCCACCTCCTGCGCCGGGATCAGTTCGCCGACGTACTCGCTGTGCACGGCCACGTCGCGGGGCGTGACCTGCTCGACCACGACCGGGACTTCCGGGACCACGACTTCGTCGGGGTCACCACAGCCCGCGGCCAGTGCAAGGACCAGGAGTCCAGTTCCCCAGTTCCGCATGGCGCCCTCGTCCCTGCCCCGGCGTCGCTGCCGGAGAAGCCTCGTCATTCGATCGTGAAGCGTGCGTGGATCCGTTCGAGCGCGGCCGCGAGATCCTCGCCCCAGAGCTGCACGGCGCGTTCCACCGTCGCCCGGTCGCGGGCCGGAACGCTCCGCCGCAGCCCCGACGGATCCCGCACTCGCCGTGTCTCCAGCGCCCGCACGAGCACGGCCCCGGACTCGCTGTCGACGAGCTCCACGAGCAGCGTCGCGGCGCCGAGTTCCTCCAGGAACACGACATCCGGTCCGGAACCGGCCGGAGGAATCCGGGAAGCGACGTCGAGGAGCATGGTGCGCACGAGAAGCACTTCCGGGCCGGGGGCCTTCGCCACGGCGTAGCCGGGCACCCGGGCCACCGACTCCCGGAAGGACCGCTCCATCAGGGAAGCGAGGCGCGACCGCGCCTCCGGGGAGATCGGGAAACGGTCCCGCGCGGCCGGTCCGTGCTCCACCGGCGCATAGCGCACGCCTCCGGACTCGTGCAGCAACGCGCGATAGCCCGAGAGATCCAGATCGGCCCTGGCCCAGGCCCGCACGGCACCCGTGTTCCGGACCGGGTAGAGCCCGTCGAAGCTCCGGGCCTGCGTGTCGATCCGCGGCGGATCCGCATGACAGGATGCGAGCAGCAGGAGCGGCAGCAGCAGCGCAAGGCGGAGCGAGGGCCTCACGGATGCTCCGAGCGCGGCAGGTACCGGAGCGCGCCGTCGTCCCCGCGGCAGAGCGTGTAGGCCACCACGCCGCGACCCCCGCGCTCGGAGACGTTCAGGAACGCGAGGCGGCGGCATTGGAGGCCCTCGTGGCGGAAGCTCAGAAGCGGCTTCACGGCCCCTCGGCTGCCCGTGTCGGGATTGGACCAGTCCCGACGCTCGCCGTCCTCCACGTTCGCGAAGGCTTCCTCCACGGTACCGCGGACGAGCCCCCAGTCCGCTTCGGTGAAGCTGCCGGTCGCACTGTCACGCAGCCACTCGAAGGCACCTGCCGCGAGGGAAGCCGGAGCGAGGACGACCAGCAGCACGGGGAGCCATCGGCCCGTCAAGGCGCGTACCCCCAGGGCGCCGGTTCCCGCCGGCAAGCTCGCCCATCCATCCGTGCGCCCCCTCGGACCGCTTCCCCGGTGTTTCCTGCCCCGCCTCGGCGCCGAAGGATAACGGCTTTCGGCCATGACGCGAAGGCAGCGGCACCGATCGCGAGGTCATGGATCAGAAGGTGCGTGTCAGCGCCGTCAGGAAGAAGAACTGGTTCTCCTCGACGACCACGGGGCTCTCGGCGGCCTCGTCGAAGAGTCGGCTCGCGCGCCCGATGGCCGTGAAGCGCCAGGGTCCCTTGCCGACCGGAAGGCTCACGAGGGCCTGGACGCCGAAGCGCTCGAGGCTCGCCTCCGCCTCGTAGGCGGGGAGTCCCGACGTCGCGCTCTCGGCTTCCGTGACCGAGAACAACGTGTCCTTGTAGGCGTCGTCGCCGATGCGGAGCACGGGACCCACCGCGTAGAAGCCGCCCCGCGAGCCGATGCGTCCCTGCCGCGAAAGCGAGACGTCGAGGTAGGCCCCCTCGTGGCCGTTGCCCACGTCCTGGGCGAGCGTCGCCTGAAAGCCCCAGCGTCGCGATCCGGCTTCGAGGAGGAGACGAGCCTCCACCGCGGGATCCACTTCCTGGAGCCCCTCGATCTCGTCCCCCCGGACGTTGAAGCCCGGCGCGAGCGCCGCGCCGAGGTTGAAGGTCCGCCCGTCCGGCTCACGGCGGCGGTAGAAGTAGCCGCCGATGCCCTGGGGCACGTTGGCGAAGAACAGGGTTCCCCGCTCGTCGAGGTAGCGGAACTCGAAGTAGGGGATGGGGATGAACTGGTACTCGTCGCTGCCCACGTACTCCGGGTTCACGATCGCGCCGACGCCGAGCTGGGTCTGCCAGCCGAGGCGCATGCCCGGCGGCATGCCGGTGGCCGGCATGCCGGTGGCCGGCACACCGGTGGCCGGCACACCGGTGGCGCCGGGGCCGCCGGGACCGCGCGGTCCGGCTCCGGCCGGCGCCCCCCCGGCGGGGGCATCGGCCGGCCCGGCCAGCGCCGCCACCGAGCCGAGGAGACACAGTGCGGCGATGCCGCAGCGCAGCATTCGTTTCGTCATGGGAACGCTCCCTGTCCGGATCCCTCGCGGAGTCTTTCCTCGGGGACGAGAAGACCGCGTGAAGGCACGCCCGTTTGCACGGGACCGGCACCCCCGGCACGGTGTCCGCTTTCCTGCGGTTCGGAGAATGCCATGCGCCGGCCGGACGCCGCCGCGCTCATCGACCTCATCGAGCGCGGAATCCTCGCGCTCCTGATCCTGCTGACAGTCGGTGCTGTGGGCCTGGAGGTCGCCGACATCGTCGCGCGGCGCACCGTGGTGATCGCGGACATCCTGCTGATGTTCCTCTACACGGAGGTGATCTCCATGGTCGGGCTCTACTACCGCAGCCGACGCATCCCCGTGATCTACCCGCTGCTCATCGCGATCACGGCGATCTCCCGCCTGATCGTGCTGCAGAGCAAGGACATGGCCCCGGAGACGACGCTCTACGAGGCAGGCGCGATCCTGGTGCTGGCGCTCGCGGTCGTCGCGCTGCACCTGGCCGAGTTCTCCGTGGGAGAC
>JAZBPF010000399.1:0-8223 GCA_036351515.1 Pseudomonadales bacterium
GAGAAGTTCCCGAACAAGCGCCGCTTCTACGCGGACGTGCTGCGCTACCTCGAGGAGTGCTGCAGCCCGGAGGAGCCGCTCGTGCTCCTCGGGGACATGAACGTGGCGCCGGTGGACCTCGACATCGGCATCGGCGAGCCGAACCGCAAGCGCTGGCTCCGGGAGGGGAAGACGAGCTTCCTCCCCGAGGAGCGCGCATGGCTGGATGCGCTCCTCGCCTGGGGGCTGGTGGACACCTTCCGCGCCCGCCATCCCGAGGTGGAGGACCGCTTCAGCTGGTTCGACTACCGCAGCCGCGGCTTCGAGCGCGATCCGCGCCGGGGCCTGCGCATCGACCTGCTCCTCGCCACCCGCCCGCTCGCGGAGCGCTGCCGGGACGCGGGCGTGGACTACGACGTGCGCGCCATGGAGCGGCCGTCGGACCACTGTCCCGTGTGGGCCGACTTCGAGGACTGAAGCTTCCCCTCCTCCTCCGGCGCCGGTCCGTCACTCGTCGCGCGCGAAGGACAGCACCAGCTCCACGGGCACCATGGGCGTGATGGAGTTCAGGCCCGCCACCTCCCGCAGCCGCTCCACGCCTTCACCGAGATCGAGCGCGTCGGCGCTCACGATCACCGGCGCCGTGGTGGCCACGAGCACCCGGTCGTCGCCGGCTCGCGTGAGCAGGAGCGTGGCCTCGAGCTCCCGGGTGACACCGTGGATCGACAGGGTGCCGGCCACCTCGACGGACTTCGTTTCGCCCGGCGCCAGGTCGTCGAGGAGCGCGGTGCCGACGGGCGCCTCGAAGGTGGCCTTCGGGAACTCGGCGATCTCGAAGAGCATCTCGCGCATGCGTTCGTCGCGGATCGGAATCAGCGTGTCCACGGAGGCGAGCTCGATCACGAGCCGGGCGGCGTCCGCGTCGACGGTGCCGGAGAAATCCCGGAAGTAGTGGGCCTCGGCGATGGCGCCGTTCTTCACGGTCACGAAGGTCACGGCCGAGTCGTCGGGGACGAGGGTCCAGTCGGCCCGGGCGGAGGCCGCGAGCGCACAGCCGGCGACGAGGGACAGGGTGACGAGAGCGCGTGCGGCGTTCTTGCGGAACATCACGGATCTCCTTGGTGGGAAAGCGTTTCCTTCGGGTCAGGGAGACGCTGCGGCGACGGCCCGGCGCAGGGCGTCACGCAGCGCGGCGGCCTCGGTGCGGGCGGCCTCGGCGAAGTCGGGTCCGGAACCGGCGTAGAGGACGGCTCGGGAGCTGTTGACCACGAGGCCGCGGCCGCGGGCGTCGAGCCCCGCGCGCACCACCGCGTCGACGTCGCCCCCCTGGGCGCCGATGCCGGGGACCAGCAGCGGGATTTCCGGTGCCAGGGCGCGGATGCGCGCGAGCTCGGCCGGGCGCGTACCGCCGGCCACCAGCATGACGTTGCCGGCCCCGTTCCAGCAACCGGCCGCCTGCCGCGCGACCCGCAGGTAGAGGGGATCCTCCTCGGGCCGGTCCTGGAACTCCGCCCCGCCGGGATTGGAGGTGCGGCAGAGCACGACGGTGCCGCGCTCCGCCCACGCCAGGAAGGGCTCGATCCCGTCGCTGCCGAGGTAGGGGTTCACCGTGACCGCGTCGGCCCCGTAGCGCTCGAAGGCCTCGCGGGCGTAGAGCGCGGCCGTGGGGCCGATGTCCCCGCGCTTGGCGTCGAGGATCACCAGGGCGTGCGGCGCCACCCGGCGCACGTGGGCGATGGTCGCGGCCAGCTGGTCCTCGGCGCCGACGGCGGCGTAGTAGGCGATCTGGGGCTTGTAGGCGCAGACCAGGTCGGCGGTGGCGTCGACGATCGCGCAGCCGAAGGCCGCGAGCGCGTCGGGGCGCCCGTCGAGCACGGCGGGGAAGCGCGCCGGGTCGGGATCCAGGCCCACGCAGAGCAGGGAGTCGTGGGTACTCCAGGCGCGATCGAGACGGTCGAGGAAGCGCACGGGCGGGCCGTTCCTGCGGAGAAGGCGAGCGATGATACCGCCCCGCCTGCGGAGGCAGTAGCGGCGCGGACGGTACCGCAGGGGCGCCGCGTTGCGGCAGCGGGCCGCGGCGGGGCCACCGGGGTTTGACGCCCAGCGTCACCTAGCGCCGCGCGCCGGCGACCGCACGCCGGGGACGGGCCGGCCCGAGGGCGCTCGGAAATCCAGACATCCTTTTGTTTCGGTTACATTTTTTACGGGAAAGGGAGAGTTGGCACGGTGCTCGCTTTCCTTCCGGCAGGACGAACGGAAGGAACCCCGTCATGACCGCTCAGGCTCTCGCATCGAACGTCGTACCGCTCTTCCCCGGCATGGCCGTGACGGCCCCGGTCCCCCAGGGCGCCGAGCGCCGCCGGGAACCGCGCTTCGCCTGCCGCGAGAAGCTCTTCGTGCAGGTGATCCTCTGCGGCAGCCAGCCGGAGCTCGTCGGGCGCACCTTCGCGGCCCAGACCGTCGACGTCTCCGCGAGCGGGATCAGCTTCCGCGGTGCCGAACTGCTGCCGCCCGACGCCCTCGTGGACCTGTGGGTCGACATGTCGAACCGGCCCGGCAAGTTCTTCCTCTCCGGACGCGTGCGCTGGAGCCGGGAAAACGACGACGCCACGGTGGTGGGGGTGGAGCTCGATTCAGGCGCTGCGACGGACATCGACGCCTGGCGCGCCCTCATGCCCTGACGGAAGAGAAACATCAATCGGAACAGACTCTTCCACGCTCTTCCTCCAGCGCGCCGAGGTCTGCGACCCCGGCGCGCTCGCGCGTTCCCCTCCCCCGCCCCGAATCGCTGCAACCGCTCGTCGCGTGCCCCGGCCGCATGTGAACTCCATCGCAGTTCCGAGCCCGATCCTGGTCTATTCCTGTTGCGTGATCAGCAGTCGTCGGCCGGCCTCGGCGTCGGGCCGGTGGAGATCTTCATGGTCGATCGTCACGCACCGCATTCCCCCGCCGAAGCCGGCAACGTCGTGCGGCATCCGGCGAGCGCACCCCCGGGCTCCGCCACGCTCCTCCGCCGCCTCGCACGTCTCGCGCACCAGTTCCTCCTCGAACGCGTCGAACAGCTCCTCGTGGACCTCGACGACGACCTCTTCGCCCGGGCCGACGCCGCGACCACCGACGCGCTGCAGCAGCGCTTCTTCGACGCCATGCGCGTGATGCGCCACGAGCGGCACGCCGTGCGCCAGCGCTTCCAGGCGCGGCTCGAGGCGGCACCCGAGAGCGAAGCGCCGCAGCCACGGTCCGGGGCCTCCCTGGAGGAGCGGATCGCCGGGCTGTCGCTCCTCGAGGACGACGCGCTCGAGCAACGCCTGGCCATCACCACCATGGCCCAGCGCGTGGAGCGTGCCGCCGAACTCGACCTCGCCATGCTGAAACGACGCACCCAGGCGCTCGAGCGGCAGGCACGGGCCGCAGGGCGCCCGGCGGAGCCCCTCGAGCTCGGACCGCGGCACTTCGCGGACGCGTTCGTGAAGGCCCTCGAACCGGTGGAACTCGACGGCCAGGTACGCCTGGTGCTGCTCAAGCACTTCGAGCACCTCGTGCTCTCGCCCACCACGGAGCTCTACAAGCGCCTGAACGACATCCTGGCGCGGGCGGGCGTGCTGCCGGACATCGACCTCGCCCGCGAGGCCCTGGAACGGGCCCGGGGTGCTCGTTCGCCCTCCGCGCTCGCTCCTGCTCCGGAAACCGGCCCTCCGCTCCCCGACGCCGGGGCCCCCGCGGCGCCCGCCGGCCAGCACTGGCACGGCGGCGCGACCGGCTGGGCCGGCGGCGGCTCCGCGGGCGCTGCGGCCCAGGCCCCGGGCATCGCCCCCGTGGGTCGGGGAGGCTCCGCTCCGTCGGCACCCCGACCCGGCGGCCCCACGGGACCGACGCGCCTGCCGGGTTCCTTCGCCCGCAGCGCACGGCAGGGGTTGCTGCGCACGCTGCCGGGGCTGCGCCGGCACCGGCGCTACTCGGTCGCCGAGGACGACGGCCCCGGCGCGGTCGGGCTCGACCTCGCGGGGCTCGTGGACCTGCTCGCGCGGATTCCGGACCCGCTCCCCGCGGAGGGGGACGCCTTCGACCTCGACGTGCTGCCGCGGCGGACGGACATCGGCGAACTCATCGTCCGCCAGGCCCGCGCCCTCGGCCACGCCCAGCCGACCCTCGAGGAGGCCGACGAGGACACGGTCAATCTCGTGCAGATGCTCTTCGACGAGATCCTCGACGACGAGAACCTGCCCGTCCCCATGCGCGCGCTCCTGGCGCGACTGCAGTTCCCGATCCTGCGCGTGGCCCTCGTGGACGGCACCTTCCTGAGCGACGTGTCGCACCCGGCGCGCCAGTTCCTGAATGCCGTCACCCGCGCCGGGATCAGCTGGGCCCGCGCCGAGGAGCGCTCCCGCGACCGCCTGTTCACGGTCATCGAGACCCTCGTGGGGCGGGCCGCCCGGGAGTTCGAGGGGGACGTCACCCTCTTCGCGGTGCTGCACGGTGAACTCGACGAGGCGGAGGCGGCCGAGCAGGAAGCGATCCGGCGGGCCGCCGAGCGCGCGGTCGCGCAGGAGCAGGCGCGGATCGAGGTCGAGCGCACCCGTCGCCTCGTGCGGCGCCTCGTGGACCACCGCACGGCCGCCGTCGCCGATCCCGCCCTGCGTCACTTCCTCGTGCACGACTGGCAGCAGGTGATGCTGCGCGCCCACCAGCTCGAGGGGGGCCGTTCGCCGGCCTGGAAGGAGGCGTTCTCCGTCCTGCGCCGCCTCACCGGCGGCCACGGCCCCGACGGCGAGGACCTGGCCCTCGCGATCGCCTCCGGTCTCTCCCGGCTCGGGCGCGACCCGGCCGTGGCGCGGACCCGGGCCGAGGAGATCCTCGAACTCCTGGCCCGCGGCGCCGTCCCCGAGCAGGCGCCGGTCCCCGCGGGGCGCAACGAGCCCCTGCCGGTGCCGCCCGCGGAGCCGGAGCTGCCGCCGGAGGTCGTGCGCATGCCCGAGCGCTCGGCGCTCGACGCGGCGAACGCCCTCGAGGTGGACGACTGGGTGGAGCTGACGACGCGGGGCGACCGCACCGTGCGCTGCCGCCTGGCGTCGGTCACGGAGCCCCCGGAGCGCTGCATCTTCCTCACGCGCAAGGGGGTACGCATCGAGACGCTGTCGCGCCTGGAGATCGCCGCGGGGATCGAGGCGGGGCGCATCCGCCGCCTCGACGACCGGCAGCTCTTCGACCGGGCGCTGGAGCGGGTCATCGACGGACTGCGGGGCAGTGGTGCCGCCGCCTGAGGCCCCGGGTCTCCGGGACAGGGAGTCGTTCATGGAGTCGACGCACGCCGAGGCGGCAGAGATGCCCGCGGTGCAGGTCCGCGAGGGCCGCGGCGAGGGCGACCGGCCCCGCCGGGCGAGCCCGCTCGTGGCCCGCCCCCTGCCCGCACCGCCGGGCCTCTCGGAGCTCGCCACGCGGCGCTGGGAACTCTTCGCCCCGGCCCTGAACGCGAGCCTGCTGGAGGCGGTCCAGGCAGCGTCCGAGGCCCTCCTCGCCGACGCCGACGAGACCGCCGCGGCCGACCGCCGGCGCCTCGCCTTCGCCGCAGCCCGCGCGCTCCACGCCCGCCTGCCCCGGCTGCCGCAGCGGATCCCGAGCGCCCTGGCCCAGCTCTTCCTCGCCCCGGAGGCGCTCGAGGAGTCGCTCCGCTCCGACGTGGGTGCCTTCGCCGTGCAGCAGCTCGCCGATCGTCTCCTGCGCGCCGATGCCCAGGCCCTCGCCTCCCTCGGCAACCGGCTCCACGGCGAACGCGGCCTGTCCGCGCCGACCATGGCCGCGCGGCTCGCCGGCCTGCTCGATCTCGTCGTGGACGGCCCGACCCTGCCCACGCACGCGCGGAACGTGGTCTGTGCCTTCTTCGCGCGCCGCCTCGAGGTCGTCCTTCCGGGGCTGGCCGGCCGCACGCGCGGTCCGCAGCGGGAGGCGCCGCCGACCCTCGACGTGCCGGCCCCGCCCCGCATCGAGCCCGGCGCCGAGCCCGCCGCGCCGCCCGCGGCGCCGGCGCCGCGCGCCCTGCTCCAGGCCCTCACGCGCCTGCAGCAGGAGGCCCTCGACGACCAGCCCGTGACGGAGCTCGCCCGCCGGGCCCGGAAACTCGCGAACGCCTCGCGGATCCCCGTGGACGCGGACGCCCTGGAAGAGGGGCTGCTGCGCGCCGAAGCCGAGGCCCGTGCCCTCGACGCCCTGCTCGAGGACCGCCGCGTGCCCGATGCCGTCGCCGCGGTCGTCGCCCGCCTCGCGCCGGTGCTCGCCCGCAGCGCCGTGCGCCTGGGCGCCCGGCACCCGGGCGCCGGTGCCTTCGTGGCGACGCTGCTGCAGGGCACGATCGATCTCGCGGACGCGGACCGGGACCCGCGCGTCCCGCTCCTCGAGGATCTCTGCGGCGAGGCGCTGGTGCGCTACGTGGACGACGACGGCGTCTTCTGCGAGCTCCTCGAGAATGCCCACGGCGAACTCTCGGGGCTCCGGCAGCGGCAGCGGGACGTGCGTCAGCGCGCGCGGGAGCGGGCCTGCGCGGACCGCCGCCGGGCCTGCGCCCGGGAAGCGACCGAGGCCGCCTGCGCGCGCCTCGCGCTGCGCGAGGGGCTGACGCCGCTCGTGGAGGGCGGCTGGCGCGCGGCACTGCAGCTCGCACACCTCCGCTACGGCCCCGGCAGCGTGCCCTGGCGGCGCATGCAGACGCTCGGGGACCAGCTCCTCGTGGCGGACCGCGAGACGCTCGCGGCCCTGCGCCCCGCCGTGGCCGATGCGCTCGGCCTCGCCCTGCCCGACGCCACGGAGGCCGAACGGCTCCTGGACCAGGTTCTCGCGCGTCCCGGCGCCCCGCTGGATCCCGGTGCGCTGGAGACCGAGGAGGCAGCAGCCGGCGAGGATCGCGCGGACCACCGCTTCGCGGACGCACACCCCTGGCTGCTCCCGGACGGCCGCCGCCGCTGGGTGCTCGTGCAGCCCGCGGACGGCGAGGGCGAAGTGCTCCTCGTCGACGCCCTCGCCCGCCACCTCGACTGGCTGCCGGCCACGACCTTCGCCGCCTGGGTCGACGCCGGCGAAGCGGTCCCGCTGGACCCGGACGCCCTCCTCGCCGACTGGCTCGCGGGGGGTTGAGCGGCTCGCACCAGGCGGGATCGAGATCCGATCCCGACGCGCACCGGTGATCGGCGAGGCCTTCTCCGCCGCGCGTCCCGAGCTCGCGCGCAGTCCGCTTCCGCAGCGCTCGAGTCCCTCCCGCAGCTGAAGATCGCCGCTGAAGCTGGCGCCCACAATGGGGGTGACGGCGCGCCAACTGTGGGAGCTCGCTTCAGCGGCGACGACTTCGGCCCGGCATCGCGTCGCCGCTGAAGCGCGCTCCCACAGTAGGGCTGTCGCCCCGGCAATCGTGCGAGATGCCTTCGAGGGCGACCGCTTCTGCCCGGCACCGCATCGCCCCTTGAAGCGAGCTCTCGCAGTGGGGGAGTCGGCACGGCAACTGTGAGAGCCGGCTTCAGCGGCGACGACTTCGGCCCGGCAACGCATCGCCGCTCGAAGCGTCCTCTCGAATGGGGCGATCGGCACGGCCACTTTGGGAGCCGGCTTCGGCGGCGACGACTTCGGCCCGGCGCCGCGTCGCCGCTGAAGCGAGCTCCCACAGTGGGGCTGTCGCCCCGGCAAGCGTGCGAGACGCCTTCGACGGCGACCGCTTCGGCCCGGCACCGCATCGCCCCTTGAAGCGATCTCTCGCAGTGGGGGTGTCGGCACGGCGACTGTGGGAGCCCGCTTCAGCGGCGACGACTCCGATCCGGCACCGCATCGCCGCTGAAGCGCGCTCGCACAGTAGGGGTGTCGGCACGGGAACTGTGAAAGCCCGCTTCGGCGGCGACGACTTCGGCCCGGTGCCGCGTCGCCGCTGAAGCGCGCTCCCACAGTGGGGGTGTCGGCACGGTAGCTGTGAGAGCCGGCTTCGGCGGCGACGGGTGACCGAGCGTGCCGAGGAGTTGGCGCGGGAGCTCGCTCGCACGTCGAGCGTCGGCATGCCCAGCCTGACCGCGACCTTCCGCGGCCATCACGGTCGGGCGACGCGGTCGGCTCGGGAGCTGCGCGGGGGCGGAGGGAACCCGCCTCAGCGCTGTCCGAGGACGCGGCTGCGCCATTCGGGGTCGGCGAAGAGGCGTTCGACGGTCTCGACGACGGCCTGGGTCTCGGAATCGACCTCGACGTTGATGCGGTCTCCCGGGCGGCGGAAGCCGA
>JAZBPF010000400.1:0-15240 GCA_036351515.1 Pseudomonadales bacterium
CGCGGGTGATCGTCCGCTTCTGGATCATCACCTTCGTGCTCGTGCTCGCCGGCCTGTCGACGCTGAAGCTGCGATGACGAGCGCCGGAGCGACGAACAGCGTGGTCATGGGCCTGGGGGTCACCGGGCTCTCCTGCGTGCGCCATCTCGCCGCACGCGGCGACCGCCTGTGCGTCATGGACAGCCGCGACGCGCCGCCGGGGCTGGAGGAACTCCGTCGGGATCATCCCGGGGTCGAGCTCGTCCTCGGCGGGTTCTCCGAGGCCGCGCTCGAGGCGGCGGACCTCGTGGCCGTGAGCCCCGGCATCCCGGCGCAGGACCCGCTCCTCGTGCGTGCCCGGGCGCGGGGGACCGACGTCGCCGGGGACGTCGAACTCTTCGCCCGGGCGGTCCGGGGCCCGGTCGCGGGCATCACGGGGACGAACGGCAAGAGCACGGTCACGAGCCTGCTCGGGACCCTCCTGCGGGAGGCCGGCCGCGACGTCGCCGTCGGCGGGAACCTCGGCACCCCGGCCCTCGACCTGCTCGCGCGCGCGCCGCACGACGGGTACGTCCTCGAGCTCTCGAGCTTCCAGCTCGAGCTCGTGGAGCGCATCGACCTCGCCTGCGCGAGCATCCTGAATCTGTCCCCGGACCACCTCGACCGCTACGGGGACCTCGGGACCTACGGGGCCGCGAAGCAGCGCATCTACCGCCACGCCGCTGCCGCGGTGTTCAACGCGGACGACGCGCACACCCACCCGCCGGCGGACTTCCCCGGGCGCCGCGTGGCGGTCCGCACCGGTCCGCCCCGCGATTCCGGGGAGTGGGGCGTCGTCGCGGACCGGGACGGCTCCCTGCGCATCGCGGGCCCGGAGGGCTTCGTGCTGGCCGCGGACGGGCTGCCCGTCGCCGGGCGCCACAACGCCTTCAACGTGGCGGCGGCGCTCGCCATGGCCGACGTGCTCGGCGTGCCTCCGGCCACGGCCGTCTCCGGGCTCGCCGCCTGGCGGCCGCTGCCGCACCGCTGTGCGCTCGTCGGACGCGCCGGGGGCGTGCGCTTCGTGAACGACTCGAAGGCGACCAACGTCGGCGCCTGCCGCGCGGCGCTGGAAGGCCTCGACACGGGGGCGCACGACCTCGTCGTGATCCTCGGCGGCCAGGGCAAGGGGCAGGACTTCACCTTCCTGCGCGAGCCGCTGGCGCGCGCGGCCCGGGCCGTGGTGCTCTTCGGGGAGGACGCGGAAACGATCGCCCGGGCGGTGCAGGGCTGCTGTCCCGTGGAGCGGGCCGCGGACCTCGACGAGGCCGTGCGCCTCGCCCACGGCCTCGCCCGGCCCGCCGGGACCGTGCTGCTCGCCCCGGCCTGTGCGAGCTTCGATCAGTTCCGGTCCTACGCGGACCGTGGCGAGCGCTTCGTCGCCGCCGTGGATCGCCTCCTGCGGGAGGGCGCGCCGTGAGCCGCGTGCAGCCGGATCTCGTGACCTTCGGCCTCTGGCTCGGGCTCCTCGCGGCCGGCGCGGTCGCCGTGACCTCCGCGTCCCTGGAGCTGTCGGCGAGCCGCTACGGCGACTCGCTCCACCTGGCGCTCCGCCACGGCATCTACCTCTGTGGCGCCGGGATCGTGCTCGTGCTCGTGCTGGCCACGCCGACGGAGCAGTGGCGCCGCCTCGCGGGTCCCGCCTGGCTCCTCGCGGTGCTGCTCCTCGTGGCGGTGCTCCTGCCCGTGATCGGGCGGCGCGTGAACGGCAGCCTGCGCTGGATCGGCGTCGGCCCGCTCACGATCCAGCCCTCGGAGATCGCCAAGTTCCTGCTCGTCGTCTACCTCGCGGAATCCCTGCGCCGCCGGGAGGACCGCATCGGTCGCTCGCTCCTGGAGCTGCTCGCGCCCCTCGGCTGGCTCCTGCCGCCGGTGGTGCTGATCCTGGCGGAGCCCGATCTCGGCTCCGCGGTGGTGGTGCTCGGGGCCGCGGCCGGCATGCTGCTCCTCGCCGGCGCGCGGCTGCGGCACATGCTCCTCCTCGCCGGCGCCGCGGCGGCGGCCCTCGCGGGCCTCGTGCTCTGGCAGCCCTACCGGCTGCAGCGGCTCGAGGCGTTCCTGAACCCGTGGGCCGAGGACGTGCAGTTCGGCAGCGGCTACCAGCTCACCCAGGCACTCATCGCCTTCGGCCGCGGCGAGTGGTTCGGGGTCGGGCTCGGCGAGGGGCTCCAGAAGCTCTTCTACCTGCCCGAGGCGCACACGGACTTCATCTTCGCCGTGGTGGCCGAGGAGACCGGCGCCCTCGGCGCCCTCGCGCTCTGCGCCGCCCTCGCCTGGCTCGTGCTCCGGGGCCTCGCGCACGGGCGGGCCGCGGAGGAGCGCGGCGACCGCTTCGCCGCGAACCTCGCCTACGGCGCGGCGCTCGTCCTCGGCGTGCAGATGCTCATCAGCCTCGGCGTGAACACGGGGCTCCTGCCGACGAAGGGGCTCACGCTGCCGCTGATCAGCTACGGCGGGAACAGCCTGCTCGTCTCCAGCGCCTTCGTGGGCCTGCTCCTGCGCGTGCACTGGGAGACGGCGGCGGCCACGGCGTCGCGGCGGAGGGTGATCGCATGAGCGCGAATCGCCCCGCCGTGCCCGTGCACGCCGTCCCCGAGATGCGGCGGATCCGCCACATCCACTTCGTGGGCATCGGCGGCTCCGGCATGTGCGGCATCGCCGAGGTGCTGCTCAATCAGGGCTACCGGGTGAGCGGTTCCGATCTCGCCCGTTCCCCGGCCACGGAGCGCCTCGAGGGGCTCGGCGCCACGGTGCAGCTCGGCCAGGACGCCGCCCACGTGGACGGCGTCGACGTGCTCGTCTACTCGAGCGCCATCGACGCCGACAACCCGGAGCTGCGCGCGGCCCGGGAACGACGCATTCCCGCCGTGCCCCGTGCGGAGATGCTCGGGGAGCTCATGCGCTACCGGCACGGCATCGCGGTCGCCGGCACGCACGGGAAGACGACCACCACGAGCCTGGTCACGGCGATCTTCGAGGCCGCGGGGCTCGATCCGACCTTCGTCATCGGCGGCCTGCTCAAGAGCGCCGGCGCCAACGCGCGCCTCGGCGCGAGCCGTCACCTCGTCGCCGAGGCGGACGAGAGCGACGCGTCCTTCCTGCATCTCCAGCCCATGGTGGCCGTCGTCACGAACATCGACGCGGATCACATGACCACCTACGGGGGGGACTTCGAGCGCCTCAAGGACGCCTTCGTCTCCTTCCTGCACCGGCTGCCCTTCTACGGCCTCGCCGTGCTCTGCACGGACGACGCCCACGTGCGGTCGATCCTGCCGCGCGTGAGCCGGCCCATGGTCGGCTACGGCCTCGAGGCCGAGGCCGACGTGCGCGGGGTGGACGTCCACACGGAAGGGCGGCGGACCACCTTCCGCGTGCTCCGGCCCGGCCGCGAGCCGCTCCCCGTGACCCTCGCGGTCCCCGGCGTGCACAACGTGCGCAACGCCCTCGCGGCCATCGCCGTGGCCACGGACGAGGGCGTGGAGGACGAGGCGATCGTGCGGGCCCTCGCGGAGTTCTCCGGGGTCGGGCGCCGCTTCGAGGTGCGCGAGGCGACGCTCGGCGGCGTGCCCGTGACCCTCGTGGACGACTACGGACACCATCCCACGGAGGTGGCCGCGGTGATCCGCACGGCGCGGGAGTGCTGGCCCGGCCGGCGCCTCGTCATGGTCTACCAGCCGCACCGCTACACGCGCACGCGCGATCTCTTCGACGACTTCGTCCACGTGCTCTCCGAGGTCGACCTCCTCGTGCTCCTCGACGTCTACGGGGCCGGCGAGGCCCCGATCCCCGGCGCCGACGCCCGGGCGCTCGCCCGCGGCCTGCGTCAGCACGGCCGCGTCGAGCCACTGCTCGCGCCGGCGGTCGCGGACGTGCCCGCGCTGCTGGAGCGGCAGCTCCGCGCCGGAGACGTGGTGCTCACCCAGGGCGCCGGCGACGTCGGTCGTCTGGTCCACCAGCTGCACCGGGAGGGCCGCCCCTCGTGAGCCGACGCATTCGACCGCAGGCCGCACCGCCCCGCCCGGGCCGCATCCGCGGCGCGTTCCGCGCCCTCGCCGCCACGGGGCTCCTCGTCGTGGTGCTCGCGGGGGCCTGGCAGGGCTGGCGCCATCTGGATTCGCCGGTGGCCGTGGTGCGCATCGAGGGGCAGCTCACGGAGGTGGAGCGCGGCCGGGCGCAGCGCCTGGTCGCCGCGCAGCTCCCGGCCGGCGTGCTCAGCCTGGACACGCGCCAGCTCCGGGACCGGCTCGAGGCCGAGTCCTGGATCGACACCGCGGCCGTGCGACGGCGCTGGCCGGACACGCTCGTGGTGTCCGTGGCGCCCGAGGTGCCCGTGGCCCGCTGGCGGGACGGCGCGCTCCTCTCGAACCGGGGGGAGGTGATCGAACCGCTCGAGCTCGTCGGCGTCGACGCGCTGCCGCACCTGAGCGGCCCGGCGGGCAGCGCCGGCCGCCTCGCGGTGGCGTTCCAGCGCGTCGCCGAGGTCCTCCGGCCCCTCGGCCTGTCCGTGGTGCGACTCGAGGAGGACGCGGGCGGCGACGTGCGCTTCGTCACGGACACGGGGCTGCGGGTGGAACTGGGCAGCGAGGCGCACGTGGACCGGCTCCGGCGCCTGGACACCGTGCTCCGGGCGCGCCTGCTGGAACAGCTGGACCGGGTGGCGCGGATCGACGCGCGCTACGACAACGGCGTCGCCGTGGCCTGGCGCGACGCGGTGCTGCCCGGATTCGGACCGAACTCCGTGGCGGCCCTCGCGGCCGCTCCCGACGAGGGACCCTGAGCACCCATGGCGAACGCGTCCGGACAGATGATCGTCGGCCTCGACATCGGCACCTCCAAGGTGGTCGCCATCGTCGGCGAGGTCGGCGACGACGGGGCCATCGAGGTCGTGGGGCTCGGCTCCCACCCTTCGC
This sequence comes from Pseudomonadales bacterium, assembly GCA_036351515.1. Taxonomy (GTDB): domain Bacteria; phylum Pseudomonadota; class Gammaproteobacteria; order Pseudomonadales; family Azotimanducaceae; genus JAZBPF01. Next base: position 4,929 of record JAZBPF010000400.1, read on the forward strand.
GCGGCCTGAAGAAGGGCGTGGTGGTCAACATCGAGTCCACGGTGCAGTCGATCCAGCGCGCCGTGGAGGAGGCCGAGCTCATGGCCGGCTGCCAGATCGAGGGCGTCTACGCGGGCATCGCCGGCAGCCACATCCGCAGCCTGAACTCGCACGGGATCGTGGCGATCCGCGACAAGGAGGTGCTGCAGACCGACGTCGACCGGGTCATCGACGCCGCCCAGGCGGTGGCCATCCCGGCGGACCAGAAGGTGCTCCACATCCTTCCGCAGGAGTACCTGATCGACAACCAGGAAGGGGTGAAGGAGCCGCTCGGCATGTCCGGCGTGCGTCTCGAGGCGAAGGTGCACCTCGTGACCTGCGCCGTGAACGCGGCCCAGAACATCGAGAAGTGCGTGCGCCGCTGCAACCTCGAGGTCCGCGACGTGATCCTCGAGCAGCTCGCCTCCAGCTACGCCGTCCTCACGGACGACGAGAAGGAGCTCGGCGTCTGCCTCGTGGACATCGGCGGCGGCACGACGGACATCGCGGTGTTCACGGAGGGGGCGATCCGGCACACGGCCGTGATCCCCATCGCCGGCGACCAGGTCACCAACGACATCGCCATGGCGCTGCGGACGCCGACGCCGCACGCGGAGGAGATCAAGATCAAGTACGCCTGCGCGCTGACGCAGCTCGCCGGCGCCGAGGAGACCATCAAGGTCCCGGGCGTCGGCGACAAGCCGCCGCGGGCCCTGTCCCGCCAGGCGCTCGCGGAGGTCGTGGAGCCCCGCTACGACGAGCTGTTCACGCTCGTGCAGGCGGAGCTCCGGCGCAGCGGCTACGAGGACCTGCTCGCCGCCGGGATCGTGCTCACGGGCGGCTCCTCGAAGATCGAGGGGGTGGTGGAGCTCGCGGAGGAGATCTTCCACAAGCCCGTGTCCCTGGGGGTCCCCCGGCACGTGAAGGGCCTGGCGGACATCGTCCGCAACCCGATCTACGCCACCGGCGTGGGGCTCCTGCTCTACGGCCGGGAACAGGAAGCGCTGCGGCGCCAGCGCGGAGGCCCCGCGGACCTGCGGATCTCCTTCGTGGAGCGCCTGCGGCAGTGGTGGAGCAACAACTTCTGACCCGGTGCGCGAGGGCGCGCGACCGGGCACGCGAGGATGCCGGCAGGGCCGGCGCCTTTCGGAAGACCCGCCGCCTGAGCGGCGGTCATGCAACGTCTGTGGAGGACGGCTGAGATGTTCGAACTGGTCGACAGCACACCGCAGAACGCGGTGATCAAGGTGGTCGGCGTCGGGGGAGGCGGCGGCAACGCCGTGCAGCACATGATCTCCCGGGGCGTCGAAGGGGTGGAGTTCATCGCGGCGAACACCGACGCCCAGGCCCTGAAGAACCTGGGCGCGCGCACGGTGCTCCAGCTCGGTGGCAACATCACCAAGGGCCTCGGAGCCGGGGCCAATCCCGCCATCGGGCGGGAGGCGGCGCTGGAGGACCGGGAGCGCATCGCGGAGGTGCTCGAGGGCGCCGACATGGTGTTCATCACCGCCGGCATGGGCGGCGGTACGGGCACCGGCGGCGCGCCGGTGGTGGCCGAGGTCGCCCGGGAGCTCGACATCCTGACCGTGGCCGTGGTCACGAAGCGCTTCCGCTTCGAGAAGCGGGCGTCCGTGGCCGAGCAGGGCATCCTCGAGCTCCAGCAGCACGTGGACTCGCTCATCACGATCCCGAACGAGAAGCTGCTCACGGTGCTCGGCCAGAGCACGTCCATGCTCGACGCCTTCAGCGCCGCCAACGACGTGCTCCTCGGCGCCGTGCAGGGCATCGCCGACCTGATCATCCGTCCCGGCATGATCAACGTGGACTTCGCCGACGTGCGCACGGTCATGTCCGAGATGGGCATGGCGATGATGGGCACGGGTCGGGCGAGCGGCGAGAACCGCGCCCGCGAGGCGGCGGAGGCGGCGATCCGCAGCCCGCTCCTCGAGGACATCGACCTGCACGGGGCCCGCGGCATCCTCGTCAACGTGACGGCGGGCATGAACCTGTCCATCGGCGAGTTCTCCGAGGTGGGGGACACGATCGAGGAGTTCGCCTCCGACAACGCGACGGTGGTGGTCGGCACGGTCATCGACCCGGAGCTCGACGGGGAGATGCGCGTGACCGTGGTCGCGACGGGCCTCGGGGCACCGGCGGCGCCGAAGGTGGTCGTGGACAACGCGGCCCGACACCGGACCCGGGACGGGGGCGTGGACTACGACCGGCCGACGGTGATCCGCCGGCAGGCAGCGGCCGCCGGGGCCGAGCGCGGGCGCCGGGCGCCCGAGCAGACGGACCTCGACTACCTCGACATCCCGGCGTTCCTGCGCCGCCAGGCCGACTGAGGGAACTCCGCCACGGCGGCGGGGTCCTTCACGGGACGAGCGGCGCAGGCCGCGCACCGTGGGGAGGGGCGATGCTCGGGCAGCGCACGCTGAAGAACGTCATCCGGGCCACCGGTACGGGTCTCCACACGGGGGAGCAGGTGTTCCTGACCCTCCGTCCCGCACCGGTGGACACGGGCATCGTGTTCACGCGCACGGATCTGGATCCGCCCCGGGAATTCCCGGCGCGCACGGCGCAGGTGGGCGCCACGGAGCCGGCGACGACGCTCGTGCAGGGCGACGCCCGGGTGCTCGGGGTCGAGCACCTCCTCGCGGCCTTCGCGGGACTCGGCGTCGACAACGCCTTCGTGGACCTCACCGCCGAGGAAGTCCCCATCATGGACGGGAGCGCGGCGCCCTTCGTGTTCCTGATCCAGTCGGCGGGCCTCGAGACGCAGGCGGCGCCGAAGCGCTTCCTGCGGATCCTGCGTCCGATCGAGGTGCTGGAGGGCGGGGCCCGGGCTCGCCTCGATCCCCATCCGGGCTTCAGCGTCGCCGTCGAACTCGCTCCCCGGGCCGGCGTTCCCGCCCGGCACGCGGGGACGGCCAGCCTCGACTTCGCCCGGACCTCCTTCGTGAAGGAAGTCGCCCGCGCCCGCACCTTCGGCTTCCTGGCGGAGCCGGGGGCACTGCCGGGGCTTCGCACCGCCGGCGGAGCGGTCGAGGCCGGGGCGCGGGAGCCCGACGCGGACCTGCGGCAGCGGGACGAGCTCGTGAAGCACGCCGTGCTCGAGGCCGTGGGCGTCCTCTATCTCCTCGGCGCGCCGCTCGCCGGGGCCTTCAGTGCCCGCAACGCGGACGCCGGCCTCGTCCTCTGGCTGCTCCGGGCCCTCGAGGCCACCCCCGACGCCTGGGAGTGGGCCGTGTTCGAGGATCCGGACCGCGCTCCCGTCTCCTGGTCGGCCCGTCCGGCGGTGCCGGCCTGATCCGATCCGCTCTGTAGTGTCCGCCTGACGGTCTGTATGCTCCGCCGGTCGGTGGCGGGACGTCGGCCCCGGCGCCTATAGTTCGATGAAAGCGATCACCGGGATCGCCCGGCGAGGCGCGCGAGCGCCCGCCGGAGGGCCGGGTCGGTCTCCGAGGCGGCGAGGGCGCCGAGCAGTTCCGCTGCGCCGCGGGGCACGCCGCGCTCCGCCTCCACGGCGGGTTCCGGCGCCGGAGCGCTGCCGGGCGGCCGCACCCGGAGCGCCAGGCTGCGGATCGGCACCCCGGCTTCCCGGGACAGCGCCTCCGTCAGCTCCCGCTCGCGGAAACGCAGCTGGGTGGCCGCGGTCGCCGAAGGGACGAGCAGGCGCAGCTCGCCGTCGCGCAGGCCGCAGACCCGGAGGCCGGGAACGCCCGCCGGTGGCACGATCGATGCAATCGATTCGAGGCGTCGCTGCAGCCGAGCCAGGCGCCGCGCGCGAGAGAGGACGTCGGCGAACGCGCCGGTCGCCCCACCCAGCGCGTCGCGCGCGGGCCGGGGTCCGTCGTCGGTCATGAGGAAGAGGCTCCCGTGAAGAAACTCGCCAGACTCGGAGCGAAGCCCGTCGACCTGGTCATCATGCTCGATGCCCGGGTGGGACGCGAGCTGCGCTACTCGGTGACCCCCCGACGCTGTGCCGCGATCCTCGCGCTCGTCCTGGCCGTGGCCATGGCGGGCGGCTGGGGCCTGCGGGCCCTCACGGTCGACCCCATGGACACGGAGCTGGTCGACGTGTGGACCGGGACGCTCGAGGCCCAGGAGGCGGAGCTGGAGCGGGTCCGGCACGAGGCCGAGACCACCCTCGGCGCCCTCACGCGGCGCTTCGCGGAACTGCAGGCCCGGCTCGTGCGCATGGAGGCCCTGGGCGAGCGCGTCGCCACGGTGGCCGACGTGGACTCGGAGGAGTTCGACTTCTCGCGCGTGCCGGGCCTCGGCGGCCCGGAGGAGAGCGACGGCGAGCCCGCGGTCCCCTTCGATCCTCCCTCCTTCGTCTCCCTGGTCGAGGACCTCTCGGACCAGATCCTCGCCCGGCACCAGCAGCTCGAGGTCCTCGAGACCATGCTCGACGAGCGTCGTTTCGTGGAGGAGGTCTCTCCGGCCGGGCGACCGATCGCCCGGGGCTGGATGTCCTCGCCCTTCGGGCGCCGCGTGGACCCGATCCGCGGCGGCATGGCCTGGCACGGCGGCGTCGATTTCGCCGGTCCGGCCGGCTCGGACGTGCTGGCGGTGGCCGGCGGCGTCGTCACCTGGTCCGGAGAGCGCTACGGCTACGGGAACCTCATCGAGATCACCCACGCCAACGGCTACGTGACGCGCTACGGCCACAACGAGACGCTGAAGGTCACCGTGGGTGACACGGTGCGCAAGGGCGACGTCATCGCCGCCATGGGTTCCACGGGGCGTTCCACGGGCCCGCACGTCCATTTCGAGGTCCTCAAGGACGGCAAGCGCGTGAATCCCGCGCGCTACGTCGCCCGCGGGCGCTGAGCCGCCCCTCGCGGCGCGCCCCGCGCCACGCACGGATGCCGACCCGCCCGCGGGTGCCCGGCACGGCGCCGGAGCGGGTACACTCCCCGACTGTCGCGGAACCCGGCAGCGCCGCCCGCGTCGAAGAGTCCGGGCACCCTCCCGGGCGCCCCCATTCGCAAGCGACCTCGGAGAGAACGCGCCGCCGTCGGTTCCCGGGAACCGCCCCGCCGCCGCTGCCATGATCGGAAGACTCTTTCGCGCCATCGTCCCCTCGAAGAACACGCGGGAACTCCGCCGCATGGGCCGGCTCGTGCGCCGGATCAACGAGCTCGAGGAGGAGTTCGGGGCGCTCGACGACGCCGCTCTCGCCGCGTGCACGCCGCGCTTCCGGGAACGCCTCGAGGCCGGTGAGACGCTCGACGCGCTGCTGCCCGAGGCCTTCGCGGCCGTGCGGGAGGCTGCACGCCGGAGCCTCGGTCTGCGGCATTTCGACGTGCAGCTCCTCGGCGGGATCTCCCTCCACGAGGGGCGGATCGCCGAGATGCGCACGGGGGAGGGCAAGACCCTCGTCGCCACGCTGCCGGTCTACCTCAACGCCCTGGCCGGCGAGGGCGTCCACGTCGTCACCGTGAACGACTACCTCGCCCGCCGCGACGCGGACTGGATGCGCCCGGTCTACGAGGCCCTCGGCATGACCGTGGGCGTCATCGTCTCGGGCCAGGACTCGGAGTCGAAGCGGGCCGCCTACGCCGCCGACATCACCTACGGGACGAACAACGAGTTCGGCTTCGACTACCTGCGCGACAACATGGCGTTCACGCTGGACGACAAGGTCCAGCGAGCGCTGCACTTCGCGATCGTCGACGAGGTGGACTCGATCCTCATCGACGAGGCGCGCACGCCGCTCATCATCTCCGGCCCCGCGGAGGATTCCTCCGAGCTCTACCGACGCATCGACGGCCTCGTGCGCGTGCTCCGGCCGCGGCAGACTCCGGCCGGGACCGAGCCGGAGGGCGAGGACGAGGGCGACTTCGCCATCGACGAGAAGAACAAGCAGGTCGAGCTCCTCGAGGTGGGCCACGAGAAGATCGAGGACGCCATGCGCGAGGGCGGCCTGCTCGCCGAGGACGACAGCCTCTACGCCCCCTCCAACCTCGGGCTCCTGCACCACGTGCACGCGGCCCTGCGCGCGCACTTCGTCTACCGGCGGGACGTGGACTACATGGTCCGGGACGGCCAGGTGGTCATCGTCGACGAACACACCGGGCGCGCCATGCCCGGACGGCGCTGGTCCGACGGCCTGCACCAGGCCATCGAGGCGAAGGAGAAGGTGCGGATCCAGCAGGAGTCGCAGACCCTCGCCTCCACGACCTTCCAGAACTTCTTCCGCCTCTACGACAAGCTCGCGGGCATGACCGGCACCGCGGACACGGAGGCCTTCGAGTTCCATCAGATCTACGGCCTCGACGTGGTGGTCGTGCCGACCAACAAGCCCATGGTCCGCAGGGACGAGAACGACCTCGTCTTCCTGACCATGGACGAGAAGTACGACGCCATCACCGAGGACATCGCCGACTGCCGGGAGCGCGGCCAGCCGGTGCTCGTCGGCACCGCCTCCATCGAGTCCTCCGAGCGGCTCTCGGCGGCCATGCGCGAACGGAACATCCCTCACGCGGTGCTCAACGCCAAGTTCCACGAGAAGGAGGCGGAGATCATCGCCCAGGCGGGGCGCCCCGGGGCCGTGACCGTGGCCACGAACATGGCCGGCCGGGGGACGGACATCGTCCTCGGCGGCAACTGGGAGGCCGAGGCGTCGAAGCTCGAGGCCGGCTCCGAGGCGGAACGCGAGCGCCTGCGCGCCGAATGGCAGGAGCGGCACCGGGCCGTGCTCGAGGCCGGCGGCCTGCGCGTGATCGGGACCGAACGACACGAGTCCCGGCGCATCGACAACCAGCTCCGGGGGCGCTCCGGGCGTCAGGGCGATCCCGGCTCCACGCGCTTCTACCTGTCCATGGAAGACTCGCTCATGCGGATCTTCGCCTCGGACCGCATCCGCGCCATCATGGGGTCGCTGGGCATGGAGAAGGGGGAGGCGATCGAGCACCGCATGGTGACGAACGCCATCGAGCGCGCCCAGCGCAAGGTCGAGGGACACAACTTCGACATCCGCAAGAACCTCCTCGAGTACGACGACGTCGCCAACGACCAGCGCCAGGTGATCTACGCCCAGCGCAACGAGCTCATGGCGGCGGACGACATCTCCGAGACGATCGCGGCCATGCGCGAGGAGGTGGTCGAGGACGTCGTGGGCGAGTACCTGCCGCCCGGTTCCCTCGAGGAGCAGTGGGACCTCGAGGGCCTCGAGGAGGCGCTGCTCGTCGAGTTCGCCTCCCGGCAGCCCGTCCGGCAGTGGCTCGAGGAGGACGACTCCCTCGACGAGGACGGTCTGCGCACGCGCATCCTCGAGCGCATCGAGGCGGAGTACGGGGAGAAGGAAGCGCAGGTCGGCCCCGAGCTCATGCGCCGCTTCGAGAAGCAGATGATGCTGCTCACGCTGGACCATCTCTGGAAGGACCATCTCCAGGCCATGGACCAGCTCCGCCAGGGCATCCACCTGCGCGCCTACGCGCAGAAGCAGCCCAAGCAGGAGTACAAGCGCGAGGCCTTCGAGCTCTTCCAGGGCCTGCTCTACAACATCCGCCGGGAAGTCGTGCGCATCATCTCCCGGGCCCAGTTCCGCCAGGCCGACGAGGTCGAGGAGGCGGAACGGCGCCGGCGCGAGGAGGAGGCGCGACGCATGCGCTTCCGGCACGAGGAGGCCTCGGCCCTCGAGGCGGACGAGGCCGCGGCCGAGGCGCCGCTGGCCGCGGCCGCCGGGGGAGGCGGTGCGCGTCCCGCTGCGCCGCCGCCCCGACCCCAGACGGTGACCCGCGAGGGGCGCAAGGTCGGGCGCAACGAGCCCTGCCCCTGCGGTTCCGGGAAGAAGTACAAGCACTGCCACGGCCAGGCGGCCTGAGGCGCGCCATGGCCGTCGGACTTCCCGCGCTCCCGGTCCTGCATCCCGTCCCGGGCGTCCGCTGCGGCTCCGCCGCCGCGGGCGTCCGCAAGCCCGGACGGCAGGATCTCGTGCTCTTCGAGCTGGCCGAGACGGCGGTCACCGCGGCCCTGTTCACCCGCAACCGCTTCCGGGCGGCGCCGGTGCAGGTCGCCGAGGCGCATCTCGCGGCGCAGGCGCCGCGTTACCTGCTCGTGAACACGGGCAACGCCAACGCCGGAACGGGCTCTGGTGGCCTGGCGGCGGCCCGGCGCTGCTGCGCGGCCCTCGCCGAGCGTGCGGGCGTGCCGGCGACGGCGGTGCTGCCGTACTCCACGGGCGTGATCGGCGAGCCGCTGCCGGCGGACCGGATCGTCGCGGCGCTGCCCGCGCTCCTCGACGCCCTCGACGCGGACGGCTGGGCCGCCGCGGCGCGCGGCATCCTCACCACCGACACGGGGCCGAAGGGCGCGTCGCTCGCACCCACGCCGGAGCGTCCCTGGGTCCTCACGGGCATCGCCAAGGGCGCGGGCATGATCCGGCCGGACATGGCGACCATGCTGGCCTACGTGGCGACGGACGCACCGCTCTCGCCGACTGTGGCCCGGGCCGTGCTCGCCGAGGCGGTGGACGGGAGCTTCAACCGCATCACCGTGGACGGCGACACCTCGACGAACGATGCCGTGACCCTCGTCGCCACGGGCGCGGCCGGCGGGCCGCTCCTGGACGATCCGGCGGCGCCCGCGGTCCGGGCCCTGGCCGCGGACCTCACGGCGCTGTGCCGGACCCTCGCCCAGGCGATCGTGCGCGACGGCGAGGGCGCCACCCGCTTCGTGACGGTGACCGTGGACGGCGGGGCGACGAACGCCGAGGCGCTCGCGGTCGCCTACGCGGTCGCCGAGTCGCCGCTCGTGAAGACCGCGCTGTTCGCCGGGGATCCGAACTGGGGCCGCATCCTCGCGGCCATCGGTCGGTCGGGGATCGGCGATCTGGACGTGGACGGCGTGACGCTCTGGCTCGGGGACGTGCTCGTGGCCGAGCGGGGCGGGGTCGCGGCCGGCTACCGGGAGGCGGACGGCGCCCGGGTCATGGCCGAGCCGGAAGTCACGATCCGCATCGATCTCGGCCGCGGGGACGCGGTGGAGACGGTCTGGACGACGGATCTCTCCTACGAGTACGTGAAGATCAACGCCGAGTACCGGAGCTGAGTCCGCGGCGCGCCGTCAGTCCTCTTCCGTGCTCCCGTCCCAGTCCCGGTCCCCCGGGATGTAGCGTTCCCCTTCGGCCCAGGCGCCGAGATCGATCAGCCGACAGCGCTCCGAGCAGAACGGCCGGAAGGGGTTCTCCGGGCGCCAGGGCACGGAGCGCCGGCAGGTCGGGCAGGCCACGATCTGCAGGGGCGCGCGATCGCCGGGGCGGTCACCGTCAGACCGCGGCACCGTCCGCCTCCCCGGCCCTCGGACCGTCCGCGGCGCGCGCCAGCTCGAGGTACCGGCCGTGCAGCGCCTCGACCTGCGCGTCCAGTGCCTCCAGCGTCCCGTCGTTCACCACCACGTCGTCGGCGCGCGCGAGGCGCGCCTCCCGGGTGGCCTGCGCGGCCATGATCGCGCGGACCTGCTCCTCCGTGTTGCCGTCCCGCGCCATGGTCCGCGCGAGCTGGACGCCCTCCGGCACGTCCACGACGAGCACGCGGTCGACGAGGTCGACCTGCCCCGCCTCGAGCAGGAGCGGCGAGACCAGCACGGCGTAGGGCGAGTCCGCCTCCGCGAGCCCGCGGCGGATCTCCTCGGCGATGCGCGGATGCAGCAGCCGCTCGAGCCAGCGGCGCTCTTCCGGATCGGCGAAGACCCGGGCGCGGAGTGCGGCGCGATCGAGGTGGCCGTCGGCCGTGATCACCTCGTCCCCGAAGTGGACGCGGATGTCCTCGAGCGCCGGGCGACCGGGTTCCACCACGGCGCGGGACGCGAGGTCCGCGTCCACGACCCGGATCCCTCGCGCCGCGAAGCGGTCCGACACGGCGGTCTTGCCGCTGCCGATCCCGCCGGTGATGCCCACCACGAGCATGGTCTTCGCCTCGTCCGTCCGATGGGGCGGCGAGTCTACCGCGAGGGCGGCCGGAGACGCGAAAGCGAGCGCTCAGAAGGGCAGGGCGAGGCCTGCGCCGCGCAGGACGAGCACGAGCCCCCCGGCGGCGGCGATGAAGGGCCCGAAGGGCATGGGCTGACCGCCGTCGAGGCGGCCCGCGACGCGCAGTACCAGCGCCCCGACGATGCCCGAGAGGGCGGCGAGCAGCACGAGCTGGGGGAGCACGGTCCAGCCGAACCAGGCGCCCATGGCGCCCATCAGCTTGAAGTCCCCGTAGCCCATGCCCTCCTTGCCGGTCAGGAGCTTGAAGGCCCAGTAGATGCTCCAGAGCGCACCGTAGCCGACGGCGGCGCCGAC
>JAZBPF010000401.1:0-2238 GCA_036351515.1 Pseudomonadales bacterium
CGCCTGCGGCGTTGCGCTCGCTTGACGTAGCCCTGCTACGCCGGCGCTCCCGCGCCTTGCAGGCGCACCGCGCAAGGGCTCTGAGCGATGCTTCTACTCCTGACCGGGGCTGTCCTGTCGATCGTGCCGCCGGTGGTGATGACGTGGATGTCGGTCATGGGCCGCCGTGGTCCGGAGGGGGAACGCCCGCGACGGGCGAGCGCGCGGCGACAGATGCGCCGCGGGGCCTGTATCCTACCGCGCCGCGCAGCCTTCCCCGGATCCGTTCACACCGCCTTCATGGCTCCGTGCGGACGCTGCCCGGCGCGGGTGACCCGCCGCCGACCGTCCTCCCGACCCAGAGGTCCCATGCCCCGCAGCTACTCGGCACTCGTCATCGACCGGCCGTGGCTCACGATCGCGCTGCTCCTGCTGCTGGGCGGGCTCGCGCTCTGGGGGGCCCGGGACTTCCGCCTGGACGCGTCCTCGGATTCCCTCGTGGTCGAGACCGACCCGGAGCTCGCCGAATGGCGGCGCATGAACGCGCGCTACGGCACCAGCGAGTTCCTGGTGGTGACCTTCGAGCCGCCGGGCGAGCTCCTCGGCGAGGCGTCGCTCGCGGAACTGGGCACGCTCCGGGAGGAGCTCGCGGCCGTCGAGGGCGTGGACTCCGTGCTCTCGGTGCTCGACGTGCCCCTGCTCCGCTCGCCGCCGGCGCCTCTGTCGGAGCTCGCCGAGAACGTGCGCACGCTCGAGTCCCCGGACGTGGACCGCGAGCTCGCCCGGGAGGAGCTCACGACCAGTCCCCTCTACCGGAACCTGATCGTCAGTGCCGACGGCGAGGCCACGGCGCTGCAGGTCAATCTCGAACCCGACACGCGCTACGCGGAGCTCCTCGAGCGTCGCAACGCGCTGCTCCTGAAGCGCGACGACGAGGGCCTGTCGGAGGCGGAGGCGCAGGACCTCGAGGCCGCCCGGGCCGCCCTGGACGCCTACAAGCCCGAGGCGGCGGCGCGGCAGGCGCGCCTCGTGGAGGCCGTGCGCGCCATCGTGGAGCGGCACCGGAACGGGGCGGAACTGCACCTCGCCGGCGTACCGATGATCGCCCACGACATGCTGCGCTTCGTCCGCGACGACCTCGCCACCTTCGGCGTGGGCGTGGTCGCGCTCATCGTCGCGACCCTCGCCTTCTTCTTCCGCCGCCCCCGCTGGGTGCTGCTGCCCCTCGCCACCAGCGCCCTGACGACGCTGTACATGGTGGGCCTGCTCGGCGCCGTCGGCTGGCCCGTGACCGTGATCTCCTCGAACTTCGTCTCGCTCCTGGTGATCCTCTCCATCTCCCTGACGATCCACCTCATCGTCCGCTACCGGGAGCTCCTCGCCGAGGACCCGCGGCGCGGGACCCGCGAGCTCGTGGTCTCCACGGTCGAGGACAAGTGGTGGCCCTGCTTCTACACGGCGCTCACCACCATGGTCGCCTTCGGCTCCCTCGTCAGTTCCGGGATCGTCCCGGTGGTGGACTTCGGCTGGATGATGACGATCGGCGTCGCCGTCGCGCTCGCCGTGGCCTTCCTGCTGTTCCCGGCGGTGCTCATGCTGCTGCCGCCGGGCAAGCCCTCCGGGACCCTCGGCCGCAACGTCGACGCCACGGAGGCGCTCGGCCGCGTCACGGCGCGCGGGCCCGCGGCGACGGTGCTCGTCTTCTCCGTACTCGCAGCGGGCGCCGCCTGGGGCATCTCCCGGCTGACCGTCGAGAACAGCTTCATCGACTACTTCGACGCGGAGACGGAGATCTACCAGGGCATGTCCTACGTGGACGAGCACCTGGGCGGCACCACGCCCCTGGACGTGCTCCTGGACTTCCCCGCGCTGGAGACGGAGCCCACCGGGGGCGGCGAGGATCCGTTCGGGGACCCGTTCGGGGAACCCTTCGCGGAGGCGGGAGAGGAAGGTTCGGAGGAGGACGCGGCCGACGGCATCGACCGCTACTGGTTCACACCGGACAAGATCGCGCTCGTCGAACAGGCACACGCCTACCTCGACGCGCAGCCGGAGACTGGCAAGGTGGTCTCCCTGGCCACGCTCCACGAGATCGCGAAGAGCTTCAACGACGGCCGCGCGCTCGACGGCGCCGAGCTCGCCTTCGTGATCGGGGCGGTCCCGGAGCAGTTCCGGGAGTCCCTCCTGCGCCCCTACGCGGCGCCGGACGCGAACCAGGCGCGCCTCTCCGTGCGCATGATCGAGTCGGACCGCACGCTC
>JAZBPF010000402.1:0-2165 GCA_036351515.1 Pseudomonadales bacterium
CCCACGAGGAGATAGACCCCCACGGCCAGCGCGCCCACGCAGAGCGCGTAGGGAAGCTGGGTGCGCACGTGATCGATGTGGTCCGACGCCGCACCGGTGGAGGCGAGGATCGAGGTGTCCGAGAGCGGGGAGCAGTGATCGCCGAAGACGCCGCCGCCGGCCACTGCGGCGATCGTCGCGTGGAGGAGCGGCCCGACGGCGTCGTCCCCGTAGGCGAGGGCCAGGGGCGCGGCGATCGGCATCGCGATGGCGAAGGTGCCCCAGGAAGTGCCCGTGGAGAAGGCGATGCTCGCGGCCACCACGAACACCACCGCCGGCAGCAGCTTCGGCGACAGCCAGGCCTCCGTCAGTTCGAGCATGAACCGCGCCGTACCCATGTCCTTCGAGAGCTGGTTCAGCGCATAGGCGAATGCGAGGATCAGGATCGCCGGGAGGACGCCCTTCATCCCGGAGGTGGCCGTCGCCATGATCTCGGCGAGCGGGATGCCCTGCAGGCGCATGACGATCCCCGAGAGGATCGCCGCGGCGAGGAACGCCTCCATGGTCAGGGCGGAACCTCCGGCGATCCAGCTGCCGAGACCGATCGTGATCACGACGCCCACCGGGAACAGGAAGTTCCAGAGCAGGCTCGTGCGCACGCCCGGGAAGGGCTCGATGGCCGTGAGCTCCTCGCTCATGAGCGGCTCCGCGCCGTCGCGCAGCACCTTGCCCTCCTCCTGCGCGCGCCGCTCGGCCTCGCGCATGGGGCCGAACTCGGGCACGACGCGCGTGGCGACGAGCGCCACCATGACCACCGCGCCGAGCGCGTAGACGTTGTAGGGAATGCTGGCGACGAAGAGCGCCATGGCGTCCTTCGCGTCGACCACCGGCCCGAGGTCGATGAGCAGCCCGGCGATGTACACGGCCCAGCCCGTGATCGGAACGAGGACGCTCACGGGCGCCGAGGTGGAATCCGCGATGTACGCGAGCTTCTCGCGGGAGATGCGGAAGCGGTCGGAGGTACCGCGCAGCGTGGCGCCCACGAAGAGCGGGCTGAAGTAGTCGCTGAAGAACACGAACATGCCCATGCCCCACGCCACGAGCTGGACGCGCACGCGGGTCAGCGCCCGCGCCTCGATGAAGCGCGAGAAGTTCGCGATGGCGCCGGTGCGCTGGAAGAACGCGATCACGGTCCCGATGAAGAGCTCGAGGAGCAGGACCCAGGAGAACGCTTCGTTGCCGAGAGAGCGCTCCAGGAGATCCGGGAAGCCGAGGGGTCCGAGCCCCATGGCGAGCGTGCCCACGATGCACGCCACGGCGAGGGAGAAGACCGTGTTGCGGGTGGTGAAGGCGAGGACGATGGCGATCGCGGGAGGCAGGAGCGAGAGCCAGCCGAGATGCGTCGCCTCGTCCATCAGGCCTCCGCGCCGGCCTGCCGGCGCCAGAGCTCCGTGAGCAGGCCGAAGCCGATCCGCCGCAGGGGTTCTCCCGGCACACGGCCGGGCTCCCCGAAGAGCGCGGAGAGATCGGGCACCGCTTCCCCGAGTGCGGCCCGCGCGGCCACGTCCCCGAAGAGCGTGCCCTTCACGACCCCGCCTCCGTTGCAGCCGGCGGCCACGCGCAGCCCCGGCTCGAGCTCGGCGAGGAGCGGACCCCCGCCGAGCGTGACCCCCGTGCTGCCGCCCCACAGGTGCGCGAACGGGACCTGCGCGAGGCCGGGCCAGCGACGCGTGAGGCTCCTCCGCAGCTGCGCCTCGACGGCCGCGTTCGACGCTTCCGCGCGATAGCTGTAGCGGGAGCGGATCAGCAGCCGCTGGTCCGCGGTCCGGCGCAGCGTGCACCCGAGCTTCGCCGCCGGGAGCAGGCCCCATTCCGGATCGCTCCCGAGCGCCTCCGGATCGACGGGCTCCGTGAGCGCCGCATAGGTGAACACCGGTGTGAGCGCGCCCGCGCCCGGATGAAGCGCGGCCGCCCAGCCGTTGTTGGCGAGGAGCACCCGGGGCGCCCGGACCGTGGCCGCGTCCGTGCGCAGCACCCATTCGGAACCGTCCCGCTGCACGGAGCGGACCGCGGAACGTTCGTGAAGCCGGACGTTCTCCGGCAGCGCGTCCGCGAGACCGCGGATCAGGGCCGCCGGCTGCACGAGCCAGCAATCGGGAGAGTGGAGCCCCACCCGGTAGTGGCGC
>JAZBPF010000403.1:0-6181 GCA_036351515.1 Pseudomonadales bacterium
CCGCTGGCGCGCCAGTTCCTCGACTACGAACCGGGCATCCACGTCTCGCAGCTGCAGATGCAGTCCGGCGTCACGGGCATCAACACGCTGCGGATCTACAACCCGGTGAAACAGGGGCACGACCAGGACCCGGACGGCACCTTCGTCCGCCGCTGGGTCCCCGAACTCGCGCGGTTGCCGACGCCGCTCCTGCACGAGCCCTGGCGCGCGGGCGCGGCGGAGCTCGACGCCGCGGGCGTGCGCCTCGGGCGCGACTATCCGCAGCCGGTGCGGGAGCCCCTCGCCGCAGCGCGGGCGGCGCGGGCCCGGCTCGGTGCGGCGCTCTCGACGCCCGAGGCCCGGGCGGAGTCCGCGCGCGTGCTCCGGGAGCACGGCAGCCGTCGCGGGAGCCCCCGCCGTCGCGGGACCCGCCGGACGGGCGCACGCGCCGCGGAGGACGGCCAGCCCGATCTCTTCGCCCGCGACCGGGGCGATTGAAGGCTCCGACCGCAGGTTTGCGGCTCCGCGCCGGGGCCCGGTACCGTGGAGGGATTCCCGCGGAACGGAGGACGGCATGGCCGACCCACAGGTCGCACTGGTCACCGGCGGCAATCGCGGCATCGGGCTGGAGATCGTCTGCGAGCTCGCCGAGGCGGGCATCTCCGTGCTCGCCGGGACCCGCGCCGGCGAACCTTCCGAGGAGATGGTGCGCACGCTGGAGGGTCGCGGCGTCGGGGCCCTCGTGCGCACGGTGACCCTCGACGTGACGGAGCCCGCCTCCGTGGCCGCCCTGCCGGGGCAGCTCGACGAGGAATTCGGTCAGCTCGACGTGCTCGTGAACAACGCCGGCGTGAACCTCGACGGCCGGACGGCGCCGAGCGCCCTCGATCCCGACGTGCTGCAGGCGACCCTCGAGGTGAACCTCCACGGCGCGATCCGCGTCACGCGTGCGTTCCTGCCGCTGCTCGAGCGGAGCACCGCGGGACGCGTCGTCAACGTCTCGAGCACCCTCGGTTCCCTGGCGGACATGGCCGATCCCCGGTCCGGATTCCGCGACGTCGTCTGTCCGGCCTACCGCATCTCCAAGGCGGGCCTGAACGTCTACACGCAGCGCCTCGCGCACGAGTACGCGGGAGCGGCGCTGCAGGTGAACGCGGCCTGTCCGGGCTGGGTGCGCACGCGCCTCGGCGGCGAGGACGCGCCGCGCTCCGTCGCCGAGGGCGCGGACACGCCGGTCTGGCTCGCCCTGCAGGGCGACGACGGACCGAGCGGCGGCTTCTTCCGGGACCGGAAGCGCATTCCCTGGTAGGGCGGCGATCGCCGACTGCGTCGGCTTCCCACGAGGTTCACGGTGCTCCCGGGTCGCGACGGCTTATCCGATCCGTGCAGTCGCGACTGAAGTCTGCTCCCACAGGGGGCTCCGACCCACTCCTGTGGGAAGCGCACGCAGTGCGCGATCCGCGAGCTTCAGTGCTTCGCCGACTTCGTCGGCTTCCCACGCGGGCGCGGCAACTCGCTCACCGGCGATCCCCGTTCGGATCTCGCGGTCGCGACTGAAGTCTGCTCCCACAGACGGGCTCCGACCCGCTCCTGTGGGAAGCGCGCGCAGTGCGCGATCCGCGAGCTCCGGTGCTTCGCCGACTGCGTCGGCTTCCCACGCGGGCGCGGCAACTCGCTCACCGGCGATCCCCGTGCGGATCTCGCGGTCGCGACTGAAGTCTGCTCCCACAGGGGGCTTCGACCCGCTCCTGTGGGAAGCGCACGCAGTGCGCGATCCGCGAGCTTCAGTGCTTCGCCGACTGCGTCGGCTTCCCACGACGGCGCGGCAACTCGCTCACCGGCGATCCCCGTGCGGATCTCGCGGTCGCGACTGAAGTCTGCTCCCACAGACGGGCTCCGCCCCGCTCCGGTGGGAAGCGCACGCAGTGCGCGATCCCCGAGCTCCAGTGCTTCGCCGACTGCGTCGGCTTCCCACGCCGGCGTGGCAACTCGCTCACCGGCGATCCCCGTGCGGATCTCGCGGTCGCGACTGAAGTCTGCTCCCACAAGGGGGCTCCGACCCGCTCCTGTGGGAAGCGCACGCAGTGCGCGATCCGCGGGCTCCGGTTCTTCGCCGACTGCGTCGGCTTCCCACGAGGGTGCGGCAACTCGCTCACCGGCGATCCCTGTCCGGATCTCGCGGTCGCGACTGAAGTCTGCTCCCACAGGGGGCGCTTCGATCGCTCCGTGGGAAGCGCACGCAGTGCGCGATCCGCGCTCGTGGCGAGCTGCGCTCAGGGCGCGAGTTCGCCGAGCCTTCGCTGCCAGGCGGGATCCGCGAGGAGGTCGAGTACGGCCCGGGCGACGCCCTCGGAGCGGGGATGCTCCTCCGTGAGGGCGAAGGCGTAGGCCTGGCGGTCGAAGCTGCCCGGCAGGACGCGCAGGGGCGCGTCGCCCCGGGAGATGCGATAGCGGAGCAGCGGCGCGTCGTAGACCACGGCGTCGGCGTCGCCGGCCGCGAGCCGCGCGAGGGCCGCGTCGAGGTCCGGCGCCGGGCGCCAGACGATGCCGCGATCCGTGAGCCAGGCGGCGCTGGAAGAATCCGGGACCGTCACCACCCGCGCGTCCGCGAGATCGCCGGCGTTGCGCACGCCGCTGTCGAGTTCGCCCACGGTGAGCGTGGTGGTGATCGCCGCCGTGAAGGTGGAGATCACCACCAGGGCCGTGAACATCCAGAGGAGCGCCACGAGCCGGCCGAAGCGGGTGACCGGCGCTCGGTCCCCGTAGCCGACGGTGGTCATGGTCACGGCCGCCCACCAGAAGCCCTCGCCGACCCCCTGCAGCGCCGTCCCTCCGAACTGCTCCGGGTTGCGGCGGCGTTCCGCCATCCAGACGAGCACCCCGAACACCGCCAGCAGGAGCACGAGCCCGCCGAGCACCGACAGGAACTGCGGCGAGAGGATGCGTCCGGCGACCGCGAGCCAGCCGCTCCCTCCGGCATCGGGCACGGCGATGCCGAGGCCGGCCTCGAGCCAGGGCGGCGAGAAGTCCACGCGACGCTCCCGCTCCGCGGTCATGGTGAGGGCACCGACCCCCACGTCCGCCTGACCGGCGGCGACGGCGTCGAAGAGCTCCGCGAGTTCCAGGGACACGTAGTCCGTCTCGACCCCGAGACGGCTCGCCACGGCTTCCCAGAAGGCCACCGCGACCCCCTCCAGGTGGCCGTCGGGGGCCTGCGTGACGAAGGGCGGTGCGAGCTTCACCGCCACCGTCAGGCGTTCTCCGATGCTTCCAGCGGGGTCGGGAGCGGCAGGCTCGGCGGCCGCCGCCGCGGGCGACGAGAGACAGAGCAGGGAGAGCCAGGAGGCGAGGAGCGCGGCGCGGCCGGCCGGGATCGTCGGCATGGAGGAGGTCCTCGTGCGGGGAACACGAGGCCACGCTACGCGAGGCGCGCGCGAGGCGCACCCCGCGTCCTCCGGCGGCGGAGCGCCGCCGGAGGACGGACGGGTTCAGGCGGCCTGGGCGACCAGGTCGTTGAGCACGTAGGTGAGGATGCCGCCGCTGCGGAAGTAGGCGATCTCGTTCTCCGTGTCGAGGCGGCACTTCACGGGCACGTCGACGGTCTCGCCGCCGGCGCGGGTGATGCGCACGGTGAGCGTGCAACCCGGCTTCAGACCGCCTTCCGCCGGCAGCACGTCCACGGTCTCGGAACCGTCGAGGCCCAGGCTCTTCCGGTCCGTGCCCTCCTCGAACTGCAGGGGCAGCACGCCCATGCCGATGAGGTTGGAGCGGTGGATGCGCTCGAAGCTCTCGGCGATCACCGCCTTCACCCCGAGCAGGAAGGTCCCCTTGGCGGCCCAGTCCCGGGACGACCCCGTGCCGTACTCCTTGCCGGCGATCACGACCAGGGGCGTGCCCGCCTCCTGGTACTTCATGGAGGCGTCGTAGATCGACAGCTCCTCGCCGGAGGGCACGTGCTTCGTGTAGCCGCCCTCGACACCGGGAACCATCTCGTTGCGGATGCGGATGTTGGCGAAGGTGCCCCGCATCATCACCTCGTGGTTGCCCCGGCGGGAGCCGTAGGAGTTGAAGTCCTCGGGCTTCACCCCGTGCTCCTGCAGGTAGCGCCCGGCCGGGCTGTCCGGCTGGATCGCGCCGGCGGGGGAGATGTGGTCCGTGGTGACCGAGTCCCCGAGGAGCGCGAGGATCCGCGCCCCGGAGACCGCCTCGCCCTGCTCGGGACCGCCGAGGTTCGAGAAGAACGGGGGCGACTTGATGTAGGTGGAGTCGTCCCATTCGTAGGTCTTGGAATCGGAGACGTCGATCGCCCGCCAGGTCTCGTCGCCGGTGAACACGTCCGCGTACTGCTCGCGGAACATCTTCGCGTCGACCTTCGCCACCGCGTCGCGGATCTCCGCGGTGCTCGGCCAGACGTCCTTCAGGTAGACGGGCTGGCCGTCGGCGCCGGTGCCGAGCGGATCCTTCGTGAGGTCGATGCGCGTCGTGCCGGCGATCGCGTAGGCGACCACGAGCGGCGGCGAGGCGAGCCAGTTCGTGCGCACGAGCTGGTGCACGCGCCCCTCGAAGTTCCGGTTCCCGGAGAGCACGGAGGAGACGACGAGATCGCCGTCGCCGATCGCCTGCTCGATGGGCGCGGGGAGCGGGCCGGAGTTGCCGATGCAGGTGGTGCAGCCGTAGCCCACGAGGTTGAAGCCGAGGGCGTCGAGGTCGTCCTGCAGGTCGGAGGCGTCGAGGTACTCGGTGACCACCTTCGAGCCCGGCGCGAGGGAGGTCTTCACCCAGGGCTTCACCTTCAGGCCCTTCTCGAGCGCCTTCTTGGCCACGAGGCCGGCGCCGAGCATCACCGCTGGATTCGAGGTGTTCGTGCACGAGGTGATCGCCGCGATGACCACGTCGCCGTGGGAGAGCGTGTAGTCCTCACCCTGCACCTCGACGGCCTTGTCCGTCTCCCCGGCCTTGCCGGCGAGCTCCAGGGCCTCGTCGAAGGCCGTCTTCAGGTCCCTCATGGCGACCCGGTCCTGGGGACGCTTCGGACCGGCGAGGGAGGGCTCGACGGAGCCGAGCTCGAGATGCAGCGTGTCCGTGAACTGCGGCGCCGGGGTGCCGGCCTCGCGCCACATGCCCTGGGCGCGGCAGTAGGCCTCCACGAGCGCCACCGTGTCGTCGTCGCGGCCGGAGAGGCGCAGGTAGTGGATCGCCTCGGCGTCGATGGGGAAGAAGCCGCAGGTGGCGCCGTACTCGGGGGCCATGTTCGCGATCGTGGCCCGGTCCGCGAGGGAGAGGTGGTCGAGGCCGTCGCCGTAGAACTCCACGAACTTTCCGACCACGCCCTTCTTGCGCAGCATCTGCACGACCGTGAGCACGAGGTCCGTGGCGGTGATGCCCTCCTTCAGCTCCCCCGTGAGCTCGAAGCCCACCACGTCGGGGATGAGCATGGAGATGGGCTGGCCGAGCATGGCCGCCTCGGCCTCGATGCCGCCCACACCCCAGCCGAGGACGCCGAGACCGTTGATCATGGTCGTGTGGCTGTCCGTGCCGACGAGCGTGTCCGGATAGGCCACGGTCTCGCCGCCCTCCTCCTTCGTCCACACGCCCTTGGCGAGGTACTCGAGGTTCACCTGGTGGCAGATGCCCGTACCCGGCGGCACCACGCGGAAGTTGTCGAAGGCCTTCTGACCCCAGCGCAGGAAGCGGTAGCGCTCCGCGTTGCGCTCCATCTCGATCTCGACGTTCTCCTGGAACGCCGTGGCGGAGCCGAAGCGGTCGACCATGACGGAGTGGTCGATGACGAGGTCGACGGGCGAGAGGGGGTTGATCACGGACGGATCCTTGCCCGCGGCCGCCACCGCCTCGCGCATGGCCGCGAGGTCCGCGACCCCGGGCACGCCGGTGAAGTCCTGCATGAGCACGCGGGCGGGCCGGTAGGCGATCTCCCGTTCGGGGGCGTCCGGGCCCCAGGCGCCCAGCGCCTTCACGTCGTCCACGGTGACCGTGCTGCCGTCCTCGAAGCGCAGCAGGTTCTCGAGGAGGATCTTCAGGGACACGGGCAGCCGCGAGAGGTCGCCCACGCCCGCCTCCTCCGCCGCCGGCAGCGAGTAGTACGCGTAGCGCTTGCCGCCCGCCTCGAGGGTGCGACGGGTCTTCAGCGTGTCCTGGGGGCTCTGGCTCATCTCGGTGCTTCTCCTGGTTCCTCGCCGGTCGC
>JAZBPF010000404.1:0-2828 GCA_036351515.1 Pseudomonadales bacterium
CGCGACGCTCGAGAGCGGGGGCGAGTCCCTGGACGACGTGGTCGCGAAGGCCGACCGGGCGCTCTACGCCGCGAAGGAGAACGGGCGCAATCGTGTGGAGGTGCACGAGCGGCTCGCCCAGGCGGGAGACCGAAGCGCCTGAGGCGCCGCCGCCCGGCATCCTGCCGGACGGCGGCACGTGGAGCTCAGAGGGAAACCGTGGCCTCCAGGGACCAGAAGCGCGGCGGCCCCGCGATGAACGTCGGCGTCCCGAACGCACCTCCGGTGTTCCCGGCGTCGATGACGTACTCGAAGTCGAGGAGGTTGTCGGCGCGGGCGACCAGAGACCAGCGACCGCTCGAGGCTTCCACTCCGACCCGTGCTCCGAGCAGGTAGACCGAGTCCTCGCCGATCGTCAGGCCGGCGATCGGCGCGTTGTCGTCGTCGAAGAACACCGGGCTGCGGTAGGTCCAGCTCGCCAGGGCCACGAGATCGACCCCGCCCGTGAGCGGCCGGCGGTGGTCGAGGGCCACGGAGGCGCTCCACTCCGGCTGCAGGCGGAAGCGGTTGCCGGCGAAGGCCTGCGGATTGCCATCGTCGTCTTCGTCGTCGAACTGCGCGTCGAGCCAGGCGAGGGTCAGGTCGAGGGAGGTCCCGCCAGCCACGGCCCAGGAGAACATCCCCTCGGCGCCGATGTTCGTGGCGTTGCCTGCGTTCAGGGGCACGATCTCGCCCGAGGCCTGATCCACGATGCTGGTCTGGAAGTCCGCGTAGTCCTGGTAGAAGACCGTGCCGTCGAGGGCCACCCGGCCGTCCGCGAGGCGCGCCTTGAAGCCGGTCTCCCAGCTCCAGATGGTCTCGTCGGACAGCACCTGCACGTCCAGCGCGCCGCCGTTCGTGACGCTCGCATCGATCACCGGAGAGCGACGGCCCTTGCCGACGGAGGCGTAGACGTTGAGGGCGTCGTCCGGCCGCCAGGAGACGAGCAGGCGCGGAACGAAGTCGTCGAAGTCGAAGGTCTCGCTGCGCAGCTCTACGCCGTCGCTGTCGCCGAAGGGCAGGAGTGGGCCGCCAGTGAGCAGGGAGACCTGGGCGTCGGCGAAGGCACCGGCGCGGCGCTCCTCGTAGAGCCAGCGCAGGCCAGCGGTGACGGACAAGGTCTCGGTGACGGCGAAGGTCCCGTCGGCGTATACGGAAAAGGTGTCGAATTCTCCGGTGTTGGCGAAGCTCGCCGTGTACGGGGCCGGCACCGGGAAGGCGCTCGCCACGGAACCGTCCGGCGCGAAGCAGGAGAGGCCGGGCACGATGCCGCTGCACGCCGCGAACTGCCCCTCGTCCGTCGAGAAGGGCACGAACTGCTGGCCTTCCTCGTGGAAGAAGCTCACCCCCGCGAACCCCGTGAAGCGGCCGCCGGCGTCGTGGTTCACGCGCAGCTCCTGGCTCCATTGCTCGCCGCGGGCGTCCTCGGCGAACTCGAGCCACCAGGCTGCCGTGCCGTCGGCGTCGAAGACCTCGAGGGACTCGAATGTCCGGTAGGCGGTGATGGAGGTCAGGGTGTTCGCCGGATCGAGTTCGAAGGTGCCGAGGAGCGTGGCGCCCCAGACCTCCCGGTCCACGCCGAGGTCTCCGCCGAGGAAGGCCGAGGAGCCGGCCCCGAAGGGCCCCAGTTCCGCGGTCGCGTTCGGATCCGTGGTGCCGCCGGCCGGTGGCAGCGTGCCGCTCTTGAAGGCGGTGCCGGGCGGCTGGTCGCGCTGGTAGTTCACGATGAGGTCGACGTCCACCGCGGCCGTGGGCGTCCACTCGAGGTAGCCGCGCACGGCCCGGCTGTCCGTCCCGTTCAGCGGGTCGGCGGAACCCGCACGGGGATTCCGGGAGCCCGGCGCCCCGTCGATGTTGTCGATGAAGCCCTCGCGGCGCTTGGCGACGAAGGCGAGGCGCCCGCCGAGCACTCCCTCGATCAGGGGGCCACTGACGAAACCGGAAAGCTTCGCATGGTCGTAGTTGCCGAGGCCCCCGCTCAGGCTCGCCTCGAACGTCTCCGTCGGAGCCGCGGAGACCACGCTGATGGCGCCGATGCTCGCGCCGGAACCGAAGAGCGTCGCCTGCGGCCCCTTCAGGACCTCGACGCGTTGGACGTCGAAGAGTTCGAAGATCGAACCCCGAGAGCGGCTCACGTCGACGTAGTCCTGGTACACGGACACCCGCGGGGCGATCTGCGCCGAGCCGCTGTCCGAGGTGATGCCCCGGATCACGAAGCCCGGATTGTTGACGCTCTGCTCCTGGACCACGAGGCCCGGGACGAAATCCGAGAGCCGGTCGAACTCCTCGATGCCGAGGGCGGCGAGCTCCTCGCCGGCGTAGGCGGTGAGGGCGATCGGCACGTCGAGTGCCGATTGGGCGCGCTTCTGGGCGGTGACGGTGATCTCCTCCACGAAGGCGGGCGCCGGCAGGGGGGCGTCCTCGGCGGCGTGGACGGACAGGGAATGGATGGCGGCGGCGACTGCGCAGAGGGTCGCTCCAGCGGATGCGACCGGATGCTTGCTTGCCATGCTCGGCTCCGAGGCTGAAGAATGCGGGAAGGGCCGCGCTTGGCGGCGCGCGCAGTCTCGGAGCCTTTCGTTGCGTTCACGTTTCGCGGGAATCATCGTTTCATGACGGTCGCCGCCCTGCCGCGGGGTGCCGCCGTGCGTCCCTACGATCCGCGTCGGGACCGGGAGTCCCTGGTGACCTGCGTCGCCGCGCTCCAGGACTTCGAGCGCGCCCTCGAGCCGAGCCTCCCGCCGGGTTCCCAGATCGCGCGGCGCTACGTGGAGGCCATGCTCCAGCGCTGCGCCGCCTACCGGGGACGC
>JAZBPF010000405.1:0-2084 GCA_036351515.1 Pseudomonadales bacterium
CGCTTCCGCCGGACGGTCGAAACCCTCGATCTCGATCCGCGCCTCGACCTGCCACCGGACCACGCCCGGTTCGAGCTTGCGGATCTCGAGCAGCGCTTCCTCCTGCCGGTCCTGGGCGTGGAGCGCCTCCGTGAGAAGGATGCGGACCCGCCAGTCGTCGGGATCGAGCTCGAGCCCCTCGCGGGCCTGCACCTCCGCCTCCGCCGGCCGGCCGGTCATCAAGTAGAGCGTGGCGAGCTCGTGGTGGACCTGCAGCTGCAGATCCGGATCGTTGCTGCGGATCGTCGCCCACGTGGCGATCGCCCGCTCGATGTCGCCTTCGAGGACCATGACGTTGGCACTGACCGCGCGGAGCACGGGCGACCGGTCCTCGAGCGGACCGGTGAGCGCGAGCAGGGAATCGGCCTCGCGGACCGCCCGCCGGAGGATCAGCTGCCGCAGGACCGAATCGAACCAGTAGGGCTGCGAGAGCGGCCCGATCGAGTGTTCCGGGGTCTGCGGGAGCCGGCGAAGCTGCTCGAGTCCCTCCGCGATGTGCCCCTGGGTGAGCAGGGCCCTCGCCATGCGGACCCGGGCCGCGTCGCGGTCGGCGGTGGCGGGCGCTTCCTCGGCCGGCTCCCCGCAACCGAGAACGGCGAGGAGCAGCAGGAGCAGGGATGCGGTGATCGGGCGCAGCATGGGCAGAAGATCGACGCAATC
Organism: Pseudomonadales bacterium; assembly: GCA_036351515.1. Taxonomy (GTDB): domain Bacteria; phylum Pseudomonadota; class Gammaproteobacteria; order Pseudomonadales; family Azotimanducaceae; genus JAZBPF01. The sequence continues at coordinate 700 of JAZBPF010000405.1, forward strand.
GGGGCAGAAACGCAACCCGGGGATGTTGACCGTGGCCGGTGAGCCACTACCCTAGAGCCCGTACCCTTCCCCGCCCTGCCAAGTATCGAGGTTGCCATGGCCGCCAAGCCGCAGAAGCCGGTGCTCAGCACCGATTCGCTGTCACCCTACCGCTCCCACCGCAAGGTCTACGTCGAGAAGTACGGCCTCCGGATCCCCATGCGGGAGGTCGAACTCACCGGCGGCGAGGAGCCGGTCCGCCTCTACGACACCTCGGGCCCGCGGGTCAGCGGCCACGAGGAGGGGCTGCCCCGGCTCCGCGAGGCGTGGATCGCCCGGCGCGCCGGCACGCCGCGGCCGACCCAGCTGCACTTCGCGCGCAAGGGGGAGATCACCGAGGAGATGTACTTCGCGGCGGCCCGCGAGGGGCTGCAGCCCGAGTTCGTGCGCGACGAGATCGCGGCCGGGCGCGCGATCATCCCGGCGAACGTCTTCCACCCCGAGCTCGAACCGATGGTCATCGGCCGGAACTTCCTGACCAAGATCAACGCCAACATCGGTAACTCGGCGACGTCGTCGGACATCGCCGAGGAAGTCGAGAAGCTGCGCTGGGCGGTGCACTGGGGCTCGGACACGGTCATGGACCTTTCGACCGGCGAGAAGATCCACGAGACGCGCGAGGCGATCATGCGCAACGCGCCGGTGCCGATCGGGACCGTGCCCATCTACCAGGCCCTGCAGAAGGTCGGGGGCGATCCCGCCGACCTCTCCATCGAGGTCTTCCTCGAGGTGCTCGAGGAGCAGGCCCGCCAGGGCGTCGACTACTTCACCATCCACAGCGGCGTCCTGCTGCGCTACATCCCGATGACCGCGAAGCGGGTGACCGGCATCGTGAGCCGCGGTGGATCGATCATGGCCAAGTGGTGCCTCGCGCACCACCAGGAGAACTTCCTCTACACGCGCTTCGACGACATCGCCGACCTGATGGCGCAGTACGACGTGAGCTTCTCGCTCGGCGACGGCCTGCGCCCCGGCTCCATCGCCGACGCGAACGACGAGGCCCAGCTCGCGGAGCTGGCCACGCTCGGCGAGCTCACGAAGAAGGCCTGGAACCACGAGTGCCAGGTGATGATCGAGGGCCCGGGCCACGTCCCGATGCACAAGATCAAGGAGAACGTCGAGCGGCAGATGGAGCTCTGCCACGAGGCGCCCTTCTACACCCTCGGCCCCCTCACGACCGACATCGCGCCGGGCTACGACCACATCACGTCGGCGATCGGTGCCGCCATGATCGGATGGATGGGCACGGCCATGCTCTGCTACGTCACGCCGAAAGAGCATTTGGGCCTGCCCAACAAGGAGGACGTGCGCGAGGGGATCATCACCTACAAGGTGGCGGCCCACGC
>JAZBPF010000406.1:0-2632 GCA_036351515.1 Pseudomonadales bacterium
GAAGCTGCCCTGGCCCGTCGAGTACCGCGTGGTCGCCGGCGACGACGGCTGGCTCTCGCCCACGGCGGGGCGGGAGGTGGCGGCGATCTCCGTGCACCAGGACGCGCGGCGGGATCCTGCAGCGCTGTTCGAGGCGGCGGAGGCCGTGTTCCGGGACTTCGGCGGGCGACCCCACTGGGGCAAGCGCCATGGCCTCGACGGAGCGGCGCTCGCGCAGCGATACCTGCGGCTCCCGGAGTTCCTCGCGCTCCGCAGCCGCCTCGACCCGCAGGACCGCTTCCTCACGGCCTGGCTCCGGTCCCGGCTGGGAGCCTGAACCCCGCCGTCGGCCTCGGGTCATCGGGTACACTCTTCCGCCGTCCGCAGCCCCTGGAGGTGACCGCGTCGTGCTCGAGCTCGTGAAGGCCGGTGGCTGGCTCATGGTGCCGATCCTGCTCTCGTCCGTGCTCGCGGCGGCGATCTGCGTGGAGCGGCTCTGGTCCCTGAAACCGTCCCGCGTCGTGCCGCGGCACACGCTGGCCACGGTCTGGGGCTGGCTGAAGAAGGACGAGCTCGACACGAAGAAGCTCAAGGAGCTCCGGGAGGGCTCGCCCCTCGGGGAGATCCTCGCCGCCGTGCTCGTGAACCATCGGCGCGGCCGGGGCGCCATGAAGGAGAGCGTGGAGGAGGCCGCGGGGCAGATCCTGCACCGCCTCGAGCGCTACCTGACCGCGCTCGGGACCGTCGCCGCGATCACTCCGCTCCTCGGGCTCCTCGGTACCGTGATCGGCATGATCGACGTGTTCACGGTGATCCGGGTGGAGGGCACGGGCGACCCCAACCAGCTCGCCGGCGGGATCTCCGAGGCGCTCATCACGACCGCGGCCGGCATGAGCGTCGCGATCCCCGCCCTCATCTTCCACCGCTTCCTCACGCGCCGCGTCGACGACCTCGTGCTCATGATGGAGCAGGAGGCGAACAAGCTCGTGGAACTGCTCCACGCCGACGACGAGTCCCGGGGCCGGCCGTGAAGTTCCAGCGCCGGAGATCGGCGGCCCCGGGCATCGACCTGACGCCGCTCATCGACGTCGTCTTCCTGCTGCTCATCTTCTTCATGGTGACGACCACCTTCGTGCGCGAGGGACGCCTGACCCTCGAGCTTCCGGAGGCGGACACGCAGGCCGAGGCGCCTCCGCCGGAGGTCGTGGAGGTCGTGGTCACCGTGGACGGCGACTACGTCGTGGCCGGCCAGTCCCTCGCGGACCGCCGTCCGGGCACCCTCGAGGCCGCGCTCCGGGACGCGGCCGGGGGCAGTCCGGAGCGTCCGCCCCTCGTGGTCGCCGCGGACGGGCGCGCGCCGCATCAGGCGGTGGTCACGGTGATGGACGTGGCCGGTCGCATCGGCTTCGAACGCGTGCGCATCGCCACCCAGCCGGCGCCGGCCGGGGAGGGCGGGCCGTGAGCTTCCGGGTGGTGATTCCGGCGCGCTGGGCGTCCACGCGGCTGCCCGGCAAGCCGCTCGCGATGATCGGCGACACGCCGATGATCGCCCACGTGTGGGCCCGTGCGCGGGAGAGCCGCGCCCAGGAGGTGGTGATCGCCACGGACGACGCGCGCGTGCGCGACGCCGTGCGCGAGCTCGGGGCGGAGGTCGAGCTCACGGCCACGGACCATCCCTCGGGGACCGACCGCATCGAGGAGGTCGCCCGGCGCCGCGGCTGGCCCGACGACACGGTGGTGGTGAACCTGCAGGGCGACGAGCCGCTCATGCCGCCGGCGGTGGTCGACCAGGTGGCCTCGAACCTGCTCTCGAATCCGGACGCGGGCATGGCCACGCTCTGCGAGCCGCTGCACGCGCCCGCGGAGCTGTTCGATCCGAACGTGGTGAAGGTCGTCGCGGACGCCGGGGGCTTCGCCCTCTACTTCTCGCGGGCGCCGATCCCCTGGGACCGGGAGCGTTTCCGGCCCGGCTCCGTGCCCGACGCGCTCGCGCCGGAGGACCTCTGGCGCCGGCACCTCGGCATCTACGCCTACCGCGTCGGTCTGCTGCACCGCTTCGTGACCTGGGCCCCGGCGCCGCTCGAGCGTCTCGAGTTCCTCGAGCAGCTACGGCCCATGCACCACGGCGTGCGCATCCACGTGGAGGACGCCTGCGCGCCCGTCCCGGGCGGCGTGGACACGCCCGCCGATCTGGAGCGCGTGCGCGCGCAGCTCGGCTGAGTCGTCGGGAGGCGGCCGCCTCCGACGTCGCCCCGACCCATGTGGGAGCCGACTTCAGTCGCGACCGCATCGCCGGGCCGGCGCCGTCGCGACTGAAGTCTGCTCCCACAGGGCTGGAGTCACGGCCTCTGTGGGAGCCAGCTTCAGCTGCGACGCCATTGCCCGGCCGGAGCCGTCGCGACTGAAGTCCGCTCCCACAGTGACGGTGCCATTGCGACTGTGGGAGCCCGCTTCAGCCGCTCCGGCGGGCCGGGCGACTGCATGGCTCGGCCGAAGGCGTCGCGACTGAAGTCTGCTCCCACAGGGCTGGAGTCACTGCCTCTGTGGGAGCCAGCTTCAGCTGCGACGCCATTGCCCGGCCGGAGCCGTCGCGACGGAAGTCCGCTCCCACAGCGACGGTGCCACTACGTCTGCAAGAGCCCGCTTCAGCCGC
>JAZBPF010000407.1:0-7273 GCA_036351515.1 Pseudomonadales bacterium
CGCGGGCGGAGTCGTAGTCGCAGGAGTGGACCGGCACGCCGCCGGGGGCGTGGCCGAGGACCGTGCCGAAGCGGGCACGGGCGGAACCGGAGGGTTCCGTGGACATGGTCGCGCGGGCATCCAGAAGGAATCGGGCGTCGCGAGCATAGGGCTGCCGCGGCCGGACGCACGCGAATTCCGACGAATGGATTCCCGGGGCTCGGTTCGACCACGAGGCCATTGCGGAAGCCCGCATCCGCCGCTCCGGCGGTTCAGTTCGTCGCTACTGAAGTACGCTCCCACGGGCCGCGGCGACTCCCCTCTGTGGGAGCCGGCTTCAGCGGCGACTGCGGAGCCCCGATCGAAGCCGATCGCGGCCGAAGCCCGCTCCCACGGAGGAAGGAAGCGCAACCGCTGTGGGAGCCCGCTTCAGCGGCGACACCGGGCTCTGACGCAGCCAGTCGCGGCTGAAGCCGGCTCCCACAGAGGCAGGAGGCGCGACCGCTGTGGGAGCCAGTTCCAGCCGCTCCCGCGGGCCGGGCGACGATTTCGGTCGGCAGTGGATCGCCGCGCACGCGTGCTCCCACGAGGCGCCTCGGCAGCTCCTCCGTGACGCAGCCGAAGCGCTTCTTCGGGACGCAGGCGTCGCGGTCAGCCGCAGTCGTAGAGCAGCGCGTCCCGGTCGGCGCGCCAGAGGACGCTGACCGTTTCGACGCCCCCCGCTTCGAGCAATGCGGCGGCGAGTTCCTCCGGTCGCGCACGACCGAGGTCCAGCACCGCGAGGCACCAGGCGATGGACGCTTCGCGTCGACGCCGGGCTCGTCCTCGGAGCTCCGGCCAGCAGAGACGCGCCAGCGCCCGTACGGGACTACGGTCCGCGAGGCGCTCGAGACCGTGACGCTCGAGGAGGTCCCTCCACTGACCCGGTCGCTCGCGACCGGCCAGATACAGGCGCGTCGCGCCGGCGACCGCCTCCGCCTCCAGACGCTGGGCGTCCGCGACGAATCCCGTCAGAACAGCTTCGGGTGGCGGGAACCGGTCGGGTTCGACCTTCGCGCGGCGCGGGAGCAGGTCGAAGATCAGGTGGACGCGATCGTCGCCGGAGTCGTTGCGTGCGGCGTGGATCGCGTCGTTGTCGAACCACCAGAGTTCGCCCTCGTTCAGGAGCGCCTGTTCCCCGCCGGACTCGAGCCGGCTTCCCGCCGAACTCGCCACGACCAGGTGATAGCGATCCCGCCGTCGATAGTAGGTGCCCCGGTCCGCGTGGGGCTGCACCGTCTTGCCGGGGGGAAGGCGCGCGAGCCGGGCGCGTCCGAGCTCGCCGTCCAGCTCCGCGGCGAGCTGCTCGAGCAGCGCCACGGTCGCCGGGAACCGCCTCGAGAGCGTCGTGTAGCGGCTCTCCTGGACGTCGCGCCGACGACGCCCGCGAACCCGGGAGCGGCGCAGCCCCCGCAGGGGAATCGCATGCGTGCTCCGCTGGGCCGGGGCCTTCTCCTGGCGGCCCGTCTGCGCCAGCCACAGGGGGGCGTGCTGCTCCAGCTCCTTCCGGATCGCCCCCGTGTCCACCGTGCGGACGAGTCGGAAGTGGCGCAGCACTGGTGCGCTCTCGCTCCGTGCCTCGATCGGGCCGCCCATCACAGCGTCGCCTGGAAGCGGAGGGACACGATGGAGCCCTGCTCGTCGATGCCGCTGCTGTTGGGGTCGGTCTCGAAGCGGCTGTAGTTGGCCGTGATCCGTAGCTGGCGATTCACGTACCAGGAGAGCGAACCGGTGACCTGCTCCTGCACCCCGCCGGTGATGCCGTCCTCCTCGAGATCGAGCGTGCTGTAGCGCAGTGCCGCCTCGATGGCGCCGGTCCGGCTCCGCGGTCGGGGGGCGGTGGCGTAGGCGCCGGATCCGCTGTAGCGATAGCGCTCCCCGGTCAGCACGGCGCTGAGCTGCACGTAGCCGCCGGTGAACGCGGTGTCGAAGCCGTCTCCCTCGAGTGCGGTGCGCAGGTACTCGGACTGGAGGCGCAGGTTCCTGCGGATGGCCATGAACTCGAGGCCCGTGGTGGAGAGATCGTCTACGCCGGACAGCCGCGGCGTCGACAGGAGCCGGGCATCGGCGAGGCGGGATTCGGGTCGGGTCCGGAGGCGGACGTCGCTTCCGCCGTCGATCGTGCGCAGCTCCTGGGCGATCCCGAGATGCAGCACCGCGTCACGGCTCCGCACCGGCGTGTAGACGAAGCGGCCGATGTAGGACGTGCCGTCTCCCTGGCGCCGGTCCTGATCGTTCAGTTCGTTGCCGAACACGCCGACCGTGGCGTTCCAGCGATCCCCCCAGGTCTGGTAGGAGACGCCCGGCAGCATGCCCGGGCTGAGCGCGCTGCCGAGGGATCGTTCCAGGAAGGTCAGATCGTTGCTGCTCATGAGGTCGTCCAGGGAGAAGGGGGCGACCTGCTGGCCCAGGGTGATCCGCGTCCTGCGCAGGCCCCGGTACTGCACGTAGAGGCCGCGCCAGCCCTCGATCAATCCGAAGTCGTAGTCCGCGCGCAGGCGCCAGTCGTCGAAGCGGCCGCGGAGGATCGCCCGGAAGCGGCGCAGCTCGCTGGCGTCGTCGATGGGGGTGACGTCGTCCTCCACGAAGGTCGAATCCGCGTGGAGGCGTCCGCCGAGCCGGAGGTGGCGTCGCTTGGCCACGCGGTACTCGAGGCCGTCGTCGAGGGACGCGCGAATCTCCCCGGCACGAGCCGGTGCGACGGGGGCGGTGAGCAGCAGCGCCGCGACGGTGGCGGTCAGCAGTACCCGATACATGGGGCTATTCCTCTGCAAGCAGGAATTGGACGAGGCGGTGGTCGAGACCGCCGAGAAGCACTGCTTCCTCGAACGAGTGCCCGGTCCGGGGGAGCACGTGCAGGGGGACCGGGGGCACGTCGATACCGAGTTCTTCGGCCGCCGCGTGCAGGCGGCGGGTCCAGCGGAGCGCGCGTTCGAGCCGGTTCCGGCCCTGTTCGCGGTCCAGCCGGCGACCGGTCCGGAGGGCGCCGTCGCGCACTCGGTCCTCGCTTCCCACGAGCACGAGCTTGCGTAGGCGCAGGAACTCCGACAGGCGGAAGGGTGCACGCCCGGGCGCGTCCAGCGGGCGGAGGCCGTAGGGATAGGCGCGTCGCGGATCGGGCAGCGTGTACCAGCCCGCCGCAGCGAGACCGAGCCGGCGGACCCGCTGCGGATGCACCAGCGCGAAACGGTGAGCGAATTGCGCGCCACCGGAGAAGCCGAACAGGTCCACCTGTGGTCCGGCGCCCAGCGCGCGGAGCTCGTCGAGGATCCCGAGGAGGCCCAGATCGGCGCGGGGTCCGTCTCCCTTCAGGCCGAGCCGCTGGTAGCGCGGAAAGCGCGCGGAGTCGAAGTGCGGAGCCACCAGCGAGAGGCCCGCGGCGGCCGCCGCGGGTCGAAGCCGGTGGATCAGCTCCCGCGGGTCGCGCGAGATCCCGTGCACCGCGACGAGCCAGGGCACGCCGGGGCGCGGCTCGGGATGCGCCCAGCAGTAGTAGCGGATCCGGGGAGTCGTGCGCGTGCGGCGGAGCTGCAGGCGCCCCGGCTGGAGCGGCGCTGGCTCGGCGAGCACGGAAGCCTCCGCCGGAAGACGCAGGGAAACGGGGCTCATGCTCGGCAGGCCTCCAGCGTGGCCGGGCTCGGGGCGTCCGGTGCTTCCGCCGCAGGGGTGCGAGCGTCGGGACGCTGCGCTTCCGGAGTCGCGGCGATGCCCTCGGACGACAACGTCCAGACCTGTTCCGCGAGCTGCCCGGTCGACGGATCGCGGCTGGTGAAGATCACCGTGCCCGGGTAGTCGGCCAGCAGCGCGCGGAACGTGGTGCGGCCTTCCGCGTCGAGGAGTGAGTCGAGCTCGTCGAGGAGGAGGACACGCGGCTGCCCGAGGAGGGCGCGGGCGAGCTGCACGCGCATGCGTTCTCCGGGGGACAGGTTCGCGCCGCCGTCCTGCAGGCGGAGCTCGAGCAGCTCCGGCCAGGGTGCGAGGCGACCGACGAGGCCGGTCTTGCGGCACACCGCCTCGAGCTCGGCGTCCGTCGCCTCCGGGGCGCGGTAGCGCAGGTTCATGCGCAGGCTGCCCTTCATGAGGGGCAGGTCCACGGAACCGATGCCGACGCTGTGCTGCAGGGAGACGCGGTCGAGGCGGTGGGCCGAACGGCCGTCGATGCGGACCCTTCCCCGGAAGGCGCGGCGGATGCCGGCGAGGGTCCAGAGCAGGGTCGTCTTGCCCGCACCGTTGGCCCCGGCGACGAGCACACGGGCGCCGGGCTGCAGCGTGACCTCGAAGGGCGCCTGCCCGCGGTGCAGGACGAGACCCTCGACATGGACTGTGCCGTGGGGGTCGCGGATCGTCCGATTCCTCCGGGTCCCGGGCCCGGCGGAGACGGACACGAACTCCGCGAGCTTCCCGCGGGAGACGCGAGCCGCCGTCCAGTACTCGTGCACCCGGCCGAGATCGCGGAGCGGGCCCGTGAGCAGCGCCACCAGGCTCACCGCCGCGAGCATGCTCCCGGGTGTGACGCTCCCGGGGGCGAGCAGCCCGGCCACGGGCACCGCCGCCATGGCGCTGCGCACGGTGAGCTCGGCGGTCCCGCGCAGCCCGCCGACCCAGAACGCACGGCGGGTCTGCGCGTCGCACAGCTCGTGGCTCTGGCGCGCCAGCTGACGCGCCTCCGTGCCCACCCGTCCGAAGCCGACGACGGCGGAGAGATTGGCCGTCCGGTCGGCGATGCGGTTCGCGAGGCGGCCGCGCCGGGTGCGGGCTTCGCGGATCGCGAGTTCCAGCCGGCGTCCGAGACCGATGCTCGCTCCCGCGCCGGCCCCGAGGAGGGCGAGGACGAGGAGGGCCAGGAACAGGTGCAGCGTGGCGAGGTAGGCCAGCGTCGCCACGAGCAGGACGAGTGCGACGAGGAGGCGCGCCTGGCCGAGGCTGATCCAGTGCCGGAGCGCATCGAGGTCCGTCATGAAGCGGAGCGGGACCGTGCCCCGGCCCTCGGCGCTGCGTTCTTCCGGCGCCATGCGCGTCAGCGCCGAGAACATGACCAGTCGAAGCTCGTGTACGTAGTGCTGTCCCAGGCGCTCGCCGAGGAAGCGCTCCAGCCAGCGCGCGCCGCCCGCCAGCGCGGCCAGGCCGGCGAAGGACGCGAGCAGCGGGAGGGCGGCCAGCGGCGCCGACCCCGAGAGCATGCCGTCGAGGGTGCGCTGCATGAGCACGGCGATGCCGAGCCCGCAGGCGGCCTGCAGGAGTCCGCAGAGCACCACGGCGACGAGCCAGCGCCGCCGCACGCCCGTGTAGACGGGGGGGAGCGTCACGGGCGCAGGCCCGCGAGGCCCAGTGCCTGCTCCGGATCGGCGAGGGCGTCCCGCGTCCACAGGGGGAGGCGGGTGGCCCGTCGCGCTTCCTCCCGGGCGAGGGGCGAGGCGGTCACGAGGCCCGAGACGCCGACCACGGGCAGCCCCCGGGCCTCGAGCCATTCCGTGCCGGCCAGGGCACCGAGCCCGTCCCCGGCACAGAACAGGATGGAGGTCACGGCGCTCCGGAAGCGATTGCTGCAGACGATGCCTGCGGTCTCCTCGTGCAGCAGCCCGTCGGCCACCTCGAGGACGATCACGTCCGGAGTGATCCGGGCGGCACTGGCGAGGAGGCGGTCCAGCAGTGTCTCGAGCTCGGAGGGGGGCACGCGGAAGGTGGACGGGTACCCCATGTCCGCGAAGTCGAGCACCAGGTGCGCACCTGCGTCCTCCAGTGACCACACGTCGTTGCCCGACCCGGTTCCCGTGGCCTTCACCGCGGAAACACGCAGTCCTGCGCCGGTCAGCCCGCGCACGAGGGCGGCGGCGGTCGTGGTCTTGCCCGCATTCATGCTGGTGCCGAGCACCGCGACCACCGGAACCTGCGACGGCAGCGAGGGGTGCGCGATCGGCAGGGCGTAGCGGCGGAGATTCAGGACGACGCCGCGTGCGTCGCAGAGCAGCCCCTCCGGGCGGATCGTGGTCGCGGGCTTCATGCGCGGATGGCGGGACACGACGCGTCCGGCCACGCCGCCGGCGGTCACGAGCGCGCAGGGTTCGAGCCCGCACGGGACTTCCGCTTCGTACTGGTCCGGTGCGTAGCGGTGGCCGTAGCACACGACGATCCGGTCCCCGACGTGGAGCTGGGAACGGCGCCCTCCCGCGAGCTGCAGCCGGGTGTGGTGGCCCAGCCGTTCCACCCGCGCGAGTGCCAGATCCCCGGCGCGCGGCGGGCGATCCGTGGCGAGACCGGCCGCATCCCGGAGGGTCGCGCGCCGCGTCACGAAGCTCTGCTTCACGTTCGCCAGCAGGGGCGCGGGCCGGGAAGCGGCCGGGGAGCTGGCGACCGGAGGCCGCGCGAGGTCCGTTCCGAGCAGGTCGTCCAGCAGCAGCGAAGGCTTCAAGGCCAGGTCTCCAGGTCCGTCCAGTCCGGTCCTCGTCCGCCACGTCCGGCCGCAGGACGGCTGCGGTTCCTGTGGGTGACGAGAAGCCCCATGACCAGGGCAGGACGAGAATAGAATCCTTATGTGATCTCAAAAAGAGCAAATACGGGAAAACCCCGGCGAGTCGACGAACGGTCGTCCGTTCGGATCCCTGCAGGCGGAGAGGAATGGAGGAAGGGCGCGCGTGGCCGGGCGGTCGAGAACGGACGCGCGCGCTCTGGCGGGTGGCGGGTCGGGCGACCGCTTCGCTCGAGAGGGGGATCGCGGCGGAAACCCGCTCCCTCGTGCGCGGTGGCACGACCCGTGTGGGAGCCGCTTCAGCGGCGATTGCGCGATCGGACGGGGTGCGTCGCTACTGAAGTGCGCTCCCACAGGCCGCGGCGACCCCGCCTGTGGGAGCCGGCTTCAGCCGCGACACCGGGCTCTGACGCAGGGAGTCGCGGCTGAAGCCGGCTCCCACATGGGAGGCGCGGCGGTCGGGAGCGCCTGAATCAGCCGCTGCAGACGCTCCTCACTCCACCTCGATGCCGAGCGTCACGAGGCCCTCGCCGGCGTTCACCGGCGGCTTGTGGCGGAGCATGAGCACCACGCCGCGCTCCGGCGCGCGCAGCTCCGCGAGCGGTTCACCGAAGTAGTCGGTCACGGTGCCGAGGAGCGCGCCGGGCTCGACGAGTTCGCCGATGCGCGCGTGCGCCGTGAACAGGCCTTCCGCCGGCGTCTCCACGTCCACGAGCCGTGCGTAGAGCACGTGACCCTCGGCCGCGGGCAGGTCCGCCGGCTGCATGTCGAGGTGATCGAGCATGCGCC
>JAZBPF010000408.1:0-5446 GCA_036351515.1 Pseudomonadales bacterium
CCCCGCCGACCATGATCGCCTTGCTGCCCTGGATCTCCATCTGAAGGGGTGCTCCCTGTTCTGCCGTGTTGGAGGGACGGCGATCATAGCGGCCGGGGCCGGCGCGGAGAACCGCCGCAGCAGGCGGGGCGGATTGATCCCGGCAGGGCTCCGGTGCAGGCTTCCGGGTCGAACGAGGGCCGGCCGCGGCCCCAGTGGGAGGAGAGAGGACCATGCACGATCTCGTGATCCGGGGCGGACTCGTCCACGACGGCAGCGGCGCTGAGGCCTTCGAGGCCGACGTGGCGATCGACGGCGATCGCATCGTCGCGGTCGGGCGCGTCGCCGAAGGCGGCCGCGAGGAGCTCGACGCGCGCGGCAAGCTGGTGACCCCCGGCTTCGTGGACATCCACACGCACTTCGACGGTCAGGTGACCTGGGATCCCTTCCTCGCGCCCTCGACCTTCCACGGCGTGACCACGGTCGTCATGGGCAACTGCGGGGTGGGCTTCGCCCCCTGCGCGCCGGAGCGCCACGGCTGGCTCATCCAGCTCATGGAAGGGGTCGAGGACATCCCCGGCACGGCGCTCGCCGAGGGGATCCGCTGGAACTGGGAGAGCTTCCCCGAGTACATGGACGCGGTGGAGCGCTCGCCCCTCGCCATCGACGTGGGCCTGCAGCTCCCGCACGGGGCCCTGCGCGGCTACGTCATGGGCGACCGCGCCGCCCGGCTCGAGCCCGCCGACGCCCAGGACGTGGCGCGCATGCGCTCGCTCGTGAAGGAGGCGCTCGAGGCCGGAGCGCTCGGCTTCACCACCTCGCGCACGGAGAAGCACCGCGACCGCGCCGGCAATCACACGCCGAGCTTCAAGGCGGAGCAGGACGAGCTCTGGGGCATCGCCGGCGCCATCGGCGAGACCGGCCGCGGCGTGATCCAGCTCATCGCCGACTTCTGGGACTTCGAGCCGGAGTTCGCCCTCATCCGCGGCATGGCCGAGGTGTCGGGGCGGCCGCTCTCCCTGACCATCGAGCAGGACGACCGCCATCCGGAGATCTGGACGCGGGTGCTCGAGGGCATCTCGCAGGCCCAGGCCGAGGGTGTGAACCTCCGCGGTCAGGTGCCCCCGCGGCCCACGGGCGTGATCATGGGGCTCACGGCCACGCTCAATCCCTTCCTGCTCCACGAGACGTACCGGCCCCTGCGCCAGGCGCCGCTGGAGGAGAAGGTGCGGGCCCTGCGCGATCCGGCGTTCCGGGAGAAGCTGCTCGCCGAGCGCATGGAATGGGATCCGCAGCACGTGCTGGTCCACTTCCTCATGAGCTCGTACCACAAGATGTTCGCGCTCGGGGATCCGCCGGACTACGAGCCGGCCCCGGAGGACTCCGTGGCCGCGCGCGCCGCGCGGGAGGGCCGGCGCCCCGAGGAGCTGCTCCTCGATCTGCTCGTCGAGAAGGACGGGAGGAACCTCCTGTACTTCCCGATCATGAACTACACCCGCGGCAGCCTCGACGACGTGCGCGCGATGATGGGCCATCCGCACACGCTCTTCGGCCTCTCCGACGCCGGAGCCCACTGCGGGACCCTCTGCGACGCGAGCTTCCCGACGACGACGCTCGTGCACTGGGGGCGGGACCGGACCCGGGGCGAGGGCTTCGCGCTGCCCTGGCTGATCCACGGCCTCACGCGGCGCACGGCGGAGCAGGTGGGCCTGCTCGACCGCGGGCTCCTGCAGCCCGGCTACGTCGCCGACGTGAACGTCCTCGACTTCGACCGGCTGACCCTGCACGCGCCGGAGATCGTCCACGACCTGCCCGCCGGCGGGAAGCGGCTGATCCAGCGCAGCGAGGGCTACGAGGCGACGGTGAAGTCCGGCGTCGTGGCCTTCCGCGAAGGGGAGCCGGTGGTCACCGACCCGGCGGCGCTGCGCGGGCGGCTGCTGCGCGGGGCGCAGGCGGCGCCGCGCGGCTGAGGGAATGCACGGGTTCCGTCGCCGCTGAAGCCGGGAGAAACGCCCCATGGATTCCGCCCGCCGCACCGCCCTGATCACCGGCGCCTCCGCCGGCCTCGGCGCCGAGTTCGCCCGGCAGCTCGCGGCGAAGGGCTTCGACCTCGTGCTCGTGGCCCGGCGCCGGGACCGGCTCGAGACCGTGGCCCGCCCCCTGCGCGTGCGCCACGGCGTGCAGGTGACCTGCCTCGAGGCGGACCTCGCGGAGCGGGACGCGCCCGAGCAGCTGCACGCGGAGGTGGAGCGTCTCGGCCTGCGCGTCGACTTCCTCGTGAACAACGCCGGCGCCGCGGGACCGAACCTCCTCGACGATCGCGGCTTCGAGCGCCACGCGCGCTTCTTCGAGCTGATGATGATCTCGGTGGCGCACCTGTGCCATCTGTTCGTCCCCGCCATGCGCGAGCACGGCTACGGGCGGGTGATCAACGTCTCGTCCGTGGCGGGGCGCATCCCCCGGGGCGGGGACGCGAACTACGGGCCGGCGAAGGCCTACCTCGTCGCCCTCTCCGAGGCCCTGAACCTCGAGCTGAAGCCTCGCGGCGTGCACGTGTGCGCGCTCTGCCCGGGCTTCACGCACACGGAGTTCCACGAGGTCGCCGGCCTCGAGCACATGAAGCAGTCCCTGCCGGGGTTCCTCTGGTACGACGCGGACGTGGTGGTGCGCGACGGCCTCGAGGCCGTGGAGCGGGGGCGGCCGATCATGGTGAGCGGCCGTCTCTACCGCTGGGTGGACCCGCTCATGCAGTCCGTGTGGACGCGGCGCCTGTTCCGGGTCCCGGCGCGACCGCAGCGGGACTGAGCCCGGAAGGAGCGGGCCGTCCCTGGCCCGCCCGGGAACCGGCGGCCGCGCCGTCGAGCGCGGCGAGCGTGCGCCCGAGGCGACGCCCCGTGCCGCGGGCGAAGCTGCGGCGGTCCTCGGCGTGGAACGGCGCCCCCCAGTGCACGACGGTGCGGATCTCCCGCTGCAGCAGGACGCGGCCGAGGCTCTCGAGGAGCGTGTCGTCGCCGATGAAGGCCGCGGCCCGGCTCGGGCATCCGTCCGCGGTCCGGTAGGCGAGCGTGACCGGCTGGACGGGAACGCCCTCGCGCACGGCCGTCTCGAAGAGCATGGGATACAGCGGCGCCACCGCGTCCCCGATCGTGGTCGTGCCCTCCGGGAAGATCGCCACCGGGCCCCGGCGCAGCTGCGCCTGGATCCCCGGCAGGGAGCGGTAGCAGGCGAAGCGGTTGCGGCGGTCGATGAAGCACATGCCGAGACGCCGGCCCACGGGACCGATCACCGGCCAGCCGGCCACCTCCGCCTTGGCCACGAAGGCGGGCCAGCCGTCCGCGTCGGCGAGGGCCACGAGCACGATCGTGTCGAGCCAGGAGACGTGATTCGCGGCGAGCAGGGCGGGGCCGGGGCTCGGCGCACCGCGGCGTTCGATGCGCAGGCCGAGCACCGCGCACAGGATCCGGCAGACGCGGTGCACGAGGCGACGCTGGAGTCCCGGGGCGCGCGTCAGCAGCGGGACGCCGACGGCGAGCGCGAGCATCGCGGCGAGCGCCGCGGGCACGCGCCAGAGCACCCGCAGGGCGGTCGCGGGCAGCGCGAGCAGCAGGTGCATCGTGCGCGCGGCACGGCGCAGGTGCGGGGAACCGGGAAGGGTGTCTGCGTGCGCCATCGGATGCGCCTCCGTGGGCTGCCGATGGGGTGGGCAGGCTCGCAGGTCCCGCTGACCGCAGCGTGACGCGGACGTGTCGATCCCGTGACCGACCCCGGCGGGAATCGACGACCGGCGGATGCGGTGACACGCCGTCGGAGGCGCGCGTGGCGGAGCCCCGGCACACTGGGCCTCGTTCGCAAGGACGGGAGGCCGTCGCCATGTCCCTCGAAGCGCTGGATCCGGAACGCTGCTGGGACCTGCTCTGTGCGCGGGAAGCGCGCTCGGACTTCGTCTACGCGGTGCTCACGACCGGGATCTTCTGTCGCCCCGGCTGTCCGTCCCGCCGCCCCCGGCGCGAGCACGTCCTGTTCCTGGCCGACGCGGCCGCGGCCCTGGCGGCCGGCTTCCGACCCTGTCGCCGCTGCGCGCCGCAGGGAGGCGAAGCGCCGTCCTGGCTCGGGGAGGCGTGCCGCCTGCTGGAGAGCGAGCCGGAGCTGGACCTCGACGCCGTGGCCCGCCGCTGCGGCGTCGGACGCTCGACGCTGCATCGGAGCTTCCTGCGCCACCTCGGCCTGGCGCCGGGCGCCTGGCGTCGGGCCGCCGCCGCGCGGCGTCTCGGCGCGGCCCTCGGCGCGGAGCGGACCGTGACCGACGCCATCGAACGGGCGGGCTACCGGCAGCCGTCCACCGCCTACGGCGCCGGGCGGGCGCGCCTCGGCGCCGGCCCCCGGGCCCTGCGCGACGGCGGCGGTGGACTCCTGCTCACCTGGGCCCGGGCCGCCAGCTCCCTCGGGGCCGTGGTCGTGGCCTGGACCGACGAGGGCCTGTGCCTGCTCGAGTTCCTGGAGGACGGAGAGACCCCCGAGGGCCGGATCCGCGCCCGCTGGCCGGCAGCCCGGCTGCTGCCCGCGGGGCCCGAGGACGCGGCGCGGATCGCGGCGGTCGTGGCGGCGCTGGAGGAGCCGCGGACGGCGGCGGAGCTGCCCCTCGCCGTGCGGGGCACGGCCTTCCAGGAGCGCGTCTGGGCGGCGCTGCGGACGCTGCGCCCGGGGGAGCGGGTCAGCTACGGGGAACTGGCCCGGCGCCTCGGCGCGCCCCGGGCCGTCCGCGCCGTGGCGCGGGCCTGCGGCGAGAACCCGGTGGCGGTGCTGGTGCCGTGCCACCGCGTGGTCGGCAGCGACGGCGCCCTCCGGGGCTATCGCTGGGGGCTGGAACGGAAACGCGCGCTGCTGGAGCGGGAGGCGGCGGACGGGGACGAAGCCCCGGCGCCCGTGGGCCGGAAACGACGACGCGCCCGGGCGGGCGCGTCGTGAGTGGCCGGCGCGGGGCCGGCCGAGGGGACGGGGGCCGGGTTCAGCCCTTCGGCACCCAGGCGGTGCACCAGCCGGTGCCCTTCACCTCACGACCCTGGAAGATCGTGCAGGGCGCGTACTCGCCCTCGCCCATGTACAGGGCGCAGTTGCTGCAGAACTGCTCGGAGCCGTCGACGCCGGCCTTCGTGTGCTTCTCCACGCCGGAGGAGTCGGGCTGGTAGTTCAGCGCCTGGGCGGTCGGGTCGTCCGCGGTGACGCGCTCGGCGGCGGCCGCACGGCGCGTGTCGAGCTGGATCAGCGGGATCAGGGCGGCGCCGGCGACGGCACCACGGAGCAGGGCACGGCGGGACAGTTCGCGAGCCATGGGTAGGCCTCCTCTGGGAAAGTCGAGCGCATGCTAACGGGGGTCGGGCGGTCTGTCCAGGACAAACCCTGGACAAAAATGATTCTCAATTCCAGTCGAATCAAGCGCTTGGCGCTGGCCCGAGCTTCGGTGCGACAG
>JAZBPF010000409.1:0-3292 GCA_036351515.1 Pseudomonadales bacterium
CAGCGTCGCGCCGGTCCCCGCGTCGACTTCGAGTGCGTGGCCCGCCGCATCGATCTCACCGAGGGTCAGGTCGGCGCCTGCGGGAAGCGCAGCATCCGCGGTCGCGAACGTGGTCGCGCCTTCCAGGCGAACGGGACCCAGGGCAAGGGATGTACCAGCCGTGCGGACGGTAGCGGCCACCGTGGCCGGCGCAATGCTCGCCGACAGACCGCCGTCGAAGCGCAACAGATCCCCGTCGTCACCCAGGGTCAGAGCACCTGCCGTGGCGAGTACCGTCTCTCCGGACACCGTCACCGGACCGAGGAATGCCACTGCCGCCTCCGAGGGCCCGGTGGTCAAGGAGGTGGCCATGAGCGCGTCCTCGAAGCGCAGCGCGCCGGCCGACGCGAGGGAGACGGCGCCGAGCCCCGTGGCCGGCCCGGCGAAGCGGATCGTGCCGTCACCAGCGTCGAGGCGGAGATCGAAACCCTCGCCGAGGACCGGGGCCCCGAAGAACAGGCCCCTTTCACCGCTTGCGAGGGCGACGTCTGCACCCAGCCGCAACGTTTGCTGCCAATCCTGAATCCCGGCCGTCGTCACGCCCGCCGCGAGCCACGCGGGTCCCGTCACCGTCAGAGCACCGAGGCCCGAGACCGGGGCGTCGAGGACCAGCTCCCCGTCCAGCGTCAGGGCTGGGGTCCCTTCACCGGTGACGGCCCCTGAGAAGCGTACTTCCGAAGCTGCCAGGCTCCGGAACTCGCCGGACAGCGTCACGGCACCCGCGTAGTCCTGGGTCCCCACCGTCGAGACGTTCCCGGAGAGGCGCGCCGCACCACGAACGGTCAACGAAGCGAGCCCTGCCGCATCCCCGACGAGCTCCAGGTCCCCATCTACTGTCAGCTCTTCCGTTCCGAGAGCACCCACGATCCCCTGACCGAGCGAGACGGCTTCGGAAGCGAGCGTCCGTTCATCTCCGCGCAGCGTCACCATTCCACCGAAGCTCTGGCGTCCAGATGCGATCACGTCGCCCGCGAGGTCCGCCGGTCCCGTGACCGTGAGCGCCGACAACCCCTGCGCACTGCCGTCCAGATCGAGCGCCCCCTCGACGACGAGCGCCTCGGTCCCGTTCATGCCTGCGAGCGACGCGAGACGGATCGCCCCGCCCGTGAGCATGCGCGTGCTGCCCTCGAGCGTCACGGCACCGCGCCAGTCCTGATCGCCGCTGGTGGTCACGTCGCCGGCCACCCTTGCCGCCCCGGTCACCGTCAGCGCCGTGAGATCCGTGGCGTCTCCCTGTAGCGCGAGAGCGCCTTCCACGTTCAGGGCGCCTGCGCCGCCCAGAAGCGAGGCGATACGCACGGTGCTACCGGTGAGCGTCCGATCGCCGGAAAGCGTGAGCACGTCGTTCCAGGCCTGAAGTCCCGTCGTGCTCACGTCCGCACCCAGCGTCGCCGGGCCGTCGACGCTGAGAGACGCGAGCCCGGAGAGAGGACCGTCGAGGATCGCAGGCCCGCCGAGCGCGAGGGAGCGGGTCCCGCCCCCGTCCACAGCGCCTTCGAGCCGCAGCAGCCCTGCCGTGAGCGCGAGATCCGCCCGTAGGGTTGCGGGGCCGGCGAGGCGAAGTGTTCCCGTGGCGGTCACGTCCCCGAGCAGCGTGGCCTCGCCGAGCACCTCGAGGTCGGCCAGGGCCGTGGTCGCGCCCACCCTGCCGAGGCGGACGCCGCCCGCGCCGCCGTCGAGCAGCAGCGTGACTGCTCCGTCGACGGTGCTCCCATCGAGATTCACCCCGCCGTCGCCGACGGACGCGTCCAGGCGCAGCCCGGCCCCGAGGGTCACGGCACCGGCGCCGCTGAGATCGAGCCCTCCGGGCCCGGCCGTGGTCAGGTCCCCGCCCAAGGAGGTCGTGCCGGTCCCCGTGATCGTGAGGCCCGCGAGCGGCGTGGTACCGCCGAGCGTGCCCAATGCGAGCGCCCCGCCGCCGGCATCGAGCCCGAGGGCGAAGGCACCGTCCACGGCTCCGAGCTCGAGCGCGCCACCCCCTGTTCCGAGCGCAACATCCGCTACGAGTACGACGTCCGTCGCGACGCGCAGACTTCCTCCGCTCGAAGCCAGCTGGGCTCCGAGCGCGAGGGTGCCGCCGGCGTCGAGGAGCAGGTCCCCCGCGGCCGCGATCGGCGCCGAGATGGTCAGGTCTCCTTCCGCGTCCACGATCACGGCACCGCCGCCGTCGGTCGCGAGCGGAGCTTCGACGAACAGGCCTGCCGCGCTGAGGTTCACGCCTCCGGCGCCTCCGTCGACCGCGCCGGCGATCCGAAGCTGACCAGCCGAGGCCGAGGCAAGGAGCACGTCGCTGCGAACCGGGCCGAGCCGGGCGTCCGAGGCGGAGTCGATCGCGAGCCGCACGAGCCGCTGCCCGGCACCGACGGGACCCTCGAGCACGATCCCGGCCGATGCCGTGACCAGCGACAGTTCGAAGGGGCCGTCCACAGACCCGAGAAGGGAAAGCGGACCACTTCCGCTGGACAGGGCCACATTCCCCTCGAGCACGACGGGCCCCTGCCATCGCTGCGCTCCTGAGGAGGCGAGGCCGGCTGAAAGACGGGCACGGCCCGTGACGCTCACGGCGCCCAGACCGGTGGCCGGGGCGTCGAGCTGGAGCCCTCCTGCCACCGTCAAAGCGGTCGTCCCGTCGCCGCTCAGCGGGCCACCGAAGCGCACCTCGGTTCCAGACAGGCGCCGCGCCTCGCCCGCGATCGTCACCGCGCCGGCATAGTCCTGCTGGCCACTGGTGGTCACGTCTCCCACCAGGAGCGCCGCGCCGCTCACGGAAAGCGCCGCAAGTCCGCCCGCATCCCCCAGGAGGTCCAGGTTTCCGACGACTCCCAACGACTCCGAACCGGTGGCACCATCGACGCCGGCACCGAAGCTGACAGTGCCAGCCGCCAGCGTCCGTACGTCGCCCCGGACTGTCACCGCTCCATCGAAGCGCTGGCTTCCCGATGCCGCAAGGTCCCCAGCGAGATCTGCTATGCCCCTGACCTCGAGCGTCGAGAGCCCGCTGGCGGTTCCGTCCAGATCGAGCGATCCGTCGATGACCAGGGCAGACTCGCCCCCCTGGAGGCTCGCAAACGTGATCGTGCTGCCGCCGAGTCGCCGGCTCCCGCCGGCGAGCGTGGCACCGCCGAGGTAGCGCTGCGCGCCGGCGGTCGTCACGTCACCGGAGAGACGGCTCGTGCCGGTCACGGTCAGCGCGCCCAGACCGCCGGCCGCCGCGCCGAGCTCGAGATCACCGGCCACCGTGAGTGCCGTGATC
>JAZBPF010000410.1:0-2404 GCA_036351515.1 Pseudomonadales bacterium
CCGCCGTGGAGACGGATCGCCCCGGCCGCGACGGCGAGCCCGAGGCCCGCACCGCCGGTCTCCCCCGAGCGCGACGGATCGAGGCGCACGAACGGCTCCAGCACGCGCGTGCGCTGCTCCGGGGGAATCCCCGGTCCCCGATCAGCGATGGTCACCCGCGCCGAAGTGCCGGTCCCGGCGAGGCACACCTCGGCCCCGGCCCCGTAGCGCACGGCGTTCCCGATCAGGTTGTCGAAGGCGCGCCGCAGGGCCACGGGCCGTCCGCGCAGGCGCAGGCGCGCCGGGCCCTCGAAGGACACGGTCTCCCCGAGATCCTCCCGCTCGTCGCAGAGCGTCGCCAGGAGGGCGGCGAGGTCCAGATCCCGCGGGCTCTCGTCGGCGGCGTCGTCCCGGGCGAAGGCGAGGGCGCCGTCGACCATGGCCTGCATCGTGTCCATCTCCACGGTGGCCAGGCGCCGCTGCTCCGGATCCGGCAGGGTCTCCAGGCGCAGGCGCAGGCGCGTGAGCTGCGTGCGCAGATCGTGGGAGAGGGCGCCGAGCATGCGCCTGCGATCGTCGAGGAGCGCGCGCAGGCGCCGCTGCATCTCGTTGAAGGAGCGGACCGCGAGCGCGACCTCGCGACCGCCGCGGGCCTCGACCGGCGGCGCGTCCGGATCCCGCCCGAGGCGCTCGGCTGCGGCCGCGAGGAGGCGCAGGGGCCGGGTCGCGTGGCGGACGGCGAGCAGGGCCAGGCCGACGACCAGCAGCGCGAGGAGCACGGCCCAGGTGACGACGCGCAGCCCCGCCGAGGCGCCCGGGTCGATGCGGAAGGCGACGTTGAGCCAGCCGTCCCGGGTCGGCACGCTCACGAGGAGTTCGGCCGGCGGTCCGCGCCGACGGGCCTCCGCGCCTTCCACGATGCGCACCTCCGTGCGCGCGGGGAGCGCCGCGAGGTCGAGGTGCGGGTACACGCGGTCCGCGTGGCGCCATTCGGGCGCCTCCGCGGTGGCCGGGGCGGGCGTGAGGGAGGTCGTCGTACGCGCGTCCGCGAGGGCGCCGAGGAGCCGCCCGCGGAGCGGTTCCTCGGTCGTCTCCACCACCGTGTGCATGGCCAGGGCGCGTTCGAGGGCCGCGTCGGCGAAGGCCTGGGCGCGGCCGATGAACTCCTCGTGGACCCACACCAGGGTCATGACGCCCTGCAGCGCGACGATCGCCGCTACCACGATGAGCCCGAGGGTCCAGTTGATGCCGCGCCGATGGCGCCGGCGCCGGCCGGCGCCGTGGCGGGTCGCGGCGACGCTCATGCGGGACGCACCGCGGCGGTGAGGAGGTAGCCGGCGCCGCGGACCGTCTTGATGAGTGCGGGCCGCGCCGGATCCGCCTCGATCTTTCGACGCAGCCGTCCGACCTGGACGTCCACGCTGCGGTCGAAGGGGTTCGCCTCGCGGCCGCGGGTCGCGTCCAGGAGCGCGTCGCGGTCGAGCACCTCCTGGGGACGGCGGGCGAAGACGGCGAGCAGATCGAACTCGCCCCGCGTGAGGTCCACCAGGGCGCCGTCCGGGTCGGTCAGCTCCCGGCGCCGGAGATCGAGGACCCAGCCGTCGAAGGCGAGGCGGTCCGTCTCGGGCGCCGCCGGTGCCGCCCCCGTTCGCCGGAGCACGCTGCGCACCCGGGCGAGCAGCTCGCGGGGGCCGAAGGGCTTCACGAGGTAGTCGTCGGCGCCGAGCTCGAGCCCCACGACCCGGTCCGTCTCCTCGCCGAGGGCCGTGAGCAGGATCACCGGCAGCTCGCCGCGGCCGCGGATCCAGCGGCACAGGGACAGGCCGTCCTCGCCCGGCATCATCACGTCGAGCACCACGAGATCCTGCGGCTCCTCCTCGAGCACGGTGCGCGCCGCCGCCGCGTCGGCGGCCACGGCGGGCGCGCAGCCGTTGCGGCCGAGGTAGTCGGCGAGGAGGCGACGGATCTCCGGGTCGTCGTCGACGACGAGGATGCGGGGGGGCGTGTCCATGGCCGGAGTATACGGAGCGCCTCCTCGCCGTCCGGTAACGGAGTGCAACGGGGGCGGGCGGGCCGTTGCACTCCGTTACACGCCGCGACCGGCCGGTCATCGCCGGCGGCGGCCCCGGGTGGAGCATGACCCCCTGGCAGCGGGCTCACTCGGGTCCGCGCCGCAGCGGGAGTACCGATCATGCTCATGCGAAGGAACAAGTGGAGTGCCGCGCGCATCGCCCTCGCCACGCTCGTGGTCGGCGGCACGGCCGGCTTCGCCGCCCACGCGGCAGAGGGATTCCGGGACCAGGGCCGGCACGGCTGGGGGCGCCATCACCGCGCGGTCCTCTGCGACGCGGAGCACGGCGCGGCGGCGATCCGCGAGCACCGGGACGACGTCGCGGCCTTCGTGACCGTGCGCCTCGACCTCGAC
>JAZBPF010000411.1:0-18965 GCA_036351515.1 Pseudomonadales bacterium
CCGCGTCGTGCTGGTGCTCGGTCTCGCGCTGCTGCGGCGTCTCGAGACCCGGGAGCTCGCGGCGGTCCTCGCGGTGGAACTCGCCCGCGCGGCGCCGGGCCGGCCCCTGCGCACGGACCTCCTGGCGCGCGCCGTGGACCGGCGCCTCGCCGGCGCGGCGGGGGGGCGGGATCCCCTCCTCGAGCGCTGCGCGGCCCGGGTGGCGCGGGACCCGACGGGACTCCTGGGCCTGCCGGTGGCCGGCCTCCGGGTGCTGCTGGCCGGTTCCGGACGGGTGGCGCGGCCCCTGCACCGACTCCATCGCCGGCTCACGGACGCCTTCCTCCGCGACGCAGCGGCGGAGTGCGACCGCCGCGCGGCCGCCCTCGTCGGCCGCGGCCCCCTCGAGCGCGCGGTCCGGCACCGGGAGTCGCTCCGCCGTGCACGGGTCCGGGTGGAGGCGGAGAACCGTCGCGCCTTCGCCGAACGGCAGGCGCTCCTCGAGGACCTGCCCGCCGCCGTCGCCCGCCTCGCGGCGCTGGACGGCGACGACGACGGGAGCGCGGACGCGGTGCCGACCCCCGAGGCGCTCGCCGCCGGGGCCTTCTCCGCGCAGCGGCTGTGCGCGGACCTCGACGGGCTCGACCGCCGGGTGACGCAGCACGGCTACGCGTGCCGCCTCGGCCTCCTGCGCCCGGAGCAGTGGACGGTGCCCAACGAGCGCATCCTGCCGCTGGCGGCGTCCGGCGAGGAACGGCGACGGGCGCTGAAACGCTTCTTCCTCGACGTGCCCGTGGACCGCTTCCTCTGCCTCGAGCCGCCCGCGGAGGCGGGCGCCCGCGAGCTGCCGGCGGCCGCGCTGCACGAGTTCCTGCTGCGGGCGCGGACGCGCTTCCGGGAGCGCCACGAGGCGCGGGTCCGCGCCCTCGACGCGGCGGTCCGGGGCGAGACGGCGGCGCGGCTCGCGGCGGCCGGTCTCGCGCCCGCCGGTTCCCCGGAGGACGCCACGCCGGATCCCGCGTCGGCCCTCGCGGAGGCCGAGGCGGCCTGGCGGTCCCTCGCGCGCATCGACCGGCTCCATCACCGCCGCCTGGCGCTGGCGCTGGAGGCGCTGCCCGACGACCTCCGCCCGGATGCCCGACGACGGCTCGCGTGGCTCGAGGCGGCGGTGGCGCTCCGGGCGCCCTGGGAACGGCTCGCACGGGAGCTCGGCGTGCTGGAGGCGCTGCTCGGGGCGCTGGGCGCGCGGCCGGACGCCGCGGGCGAAGCGGTGCGGATGCGTGCGGGCGACGCCGTGCGGGCGGCCGGGGCCGCGCTGGAGCACGCGCTCGCCGCACTGCCCGAGCCGGTGGCCGGTGCCGACGGCGCCGGCACGGACGGGGAGCGCGAGCCCGCGGGGGGTTCCGAGTCCCCCGCGGAGGTGCTGGACCGCGGGCGACGGCTCCTCGCGCGGGTGCGCGGTCTCTATCTCGGGGAGCTCGGCGCCCTGGTCGAACCCTGTCTCGCGGCGGAGGCGCCCCTGCGCAAGGCCGTGGCGGCGCGCCGGAGTGCCGCGGGGCGGGCCCCCCGGCGGGACACGGCCGCCTGAGCCGCGCCCCCGGGATCAGTCCTCGTCGAAGACCCGGACGATGCCCGACTGGCTGGCGGTGGCGAGGAGCAGCCCGTCCCGGGCGAAGATGTGCATGCGGCCGTGCACGAAGCCCGAGGCGATCCCGAAGATCTGCGTGTCGCAGAGCACCCACTCCGTGGGCTGGACCCGCACGACGCGCAGCGTGTTGTCGAGGCTGTTCGCTCCGGCGGGCTTGGCCAGCGCCACGCGGATCGCGCTCGGGACGTAGTCGGCGATCACCGCGAGGAGCCCGGAGGTGATCTCGGCGCCGTCCCGGTGCCGGATCCACATGCGGGCCCGGCCCTCGTCCTCCTCCAGGGCGCGGGGGATCGGACGCATCTCGAAGCGGGCGTGGAGGTCCTCGTCGTCCTTGAAGGGGAACTCCATGGGGTCGCAGTCCCGCGGCGGCGGCACCGCGGGCATCTCCGCGAACTGGCGGGGATGGATCTCGTCGCGACGGCCGAGCGCCGCGTTCACCGTGAAGATCTCCCGCTCGCCGACGTGCCCCACGACCCGCGCCTGGGTCACGTGGTTGCCCTGGATCGGCGCGCGCACGTCGATGTCCACGAAGCTGTCGGGGTTCGCGTAGGACAGGTACTGGGCCGTGGCCCAGATCAGGGGCCGACCCGTGTAGCGCTCCATGGCCGAGACGGAGGACGCCAGCCCGACGCCCCCGAAGAGGAACTTCCGGTCCGGCGGACCCACGCAGAGGTCGCGGGCCACGGGCAGGACCCAGCGCAGCGGGTTGTGGGTCGCGTGGGGCGCGTAGAACTCGTCGGCGGTGGTGCGGTCTTCGGACACGGGGGCTCCTGTGATCGGGGTGCGGCGCGCTGCGCGCCGGTCAGCCCATGGGATAGCGGATCTCGCGGCTCACGGCGTCGATGCGCGCCAGGGTGTCCGCGTCGAGGGTGACCTCGGCGGCGGCGAGGATGTCGTCGAGCTGCTCGACGCGGGTCGCGCCGACGATGGTCGACGCCACGAAGTCGTGCTGCTTGCTCCAGGCCGTGGCCAGGGTCGTCAGCGACAGTCCCGCGTCGCGGGCGATCTCCGCGAAGCGGTCCGTCGCCGCCAGGGCCTGCGGGTTCACGAAGCGCGTCGCCATGGCCTGCTGCCGGGGCCCCGCCTCGAGGTAGGTGGTGAAGCGGGCACCGGCGGGCCGGGCGCCGTTCGCGTACTTGCCGGTCAGGACGCCGCCCGCGAGGGGCGAGTAGGGGATCAGGCTCACGCCCTCGTGCCGGCACACCTGGGCGAGTTCGTCCTCGAAGCGGCGATTGTTCAGGCTGAAGTTGTTCTGGATGGTCTCGTAGCGGACCGTGCCGGCGAGGTCCGCGGTCCAGAGGCTCTTCATGAGGCCCCAGGAGGTCTCGTTGCTGCAGCCGGCGATGCGGACCTTGCCGGCGGTCACGAGGTCGTCGAGGGCCCGGAGGATCTCTTCGTAGGGGGCGCCGTGGTCCGGCCAGTGGGTCTGGTAGAGGTCCACGTAGTCCGTGCCCAGGCGGCGCAGGCTGTCCTCGAGGGCGCGGACGATCTGGTGCCGGTCGAGGGCCGTCTTGCCGCCGCGCAGCGGGGGCACGAACCAGCCGTGGCCCGGCCCGGCGACCTTGGTGGCGACGATCACCGCGTCCCGCGGCTTCGTGGCGAGCCAGCGGCCGAAGATCTCCTCGGTGGCGCCCACGTACTTCGCGTCGGGCGGGACCGGGTACATCTCCGCGGTGTCGTAGAAGTCGATCCCCGCGTCCCAGGCCCGGTCGAGGATGGCGTGCGAGGTGGCCTCGTCCGCCTGGTTCCCGAAGGTCATGGTGCCCATGCAGAGGTCGGAGACGACGATCGCACTCCGCCCCAGGCGCTTCTTCCTCACCGCGGTCCTCCCGCTCCGAGCGACGGCGAGCGAGGATACGGGAAGGGGCGGCGTCACTCCATGACGGACGTCGCGCGGGAAGCGGTGGAGCGGATTGCGACGAGGCTGGTATGGGGCGATGCGGAGGCCGGATCGACGCAGTCGCGGCTGAAGCCGGCTCCCACAGTGGCCATGTCGACGCCCCCTTGTGGGAGCCCGCTTCAGCCGGTCCGGCGCGCCGGGCGACAGCTGGGCTGGATCGCAGAAGTCGCGGCTGAAGCTCGCTCCCACAGCGGCCGTGTCGACGCGCCCTTGTGGGAGCGCGCTTCAGCGGCGACAGCAAGGCTGGATCGCAGCCGTCGCGGCTGAAGCCCGCTCCCACAGTGGCCGTGTCGACGCCCCCTTGTGGGAGCCCGCTTCAGCCGGTCCGGCGCGCCGGGCGACAGCGGGGCCGAATCGAAGCCGTCGCAGCTGAAGCTCGCTCCCACAGTGGCCGTGTCGACGCCCCCTTGTGGGAGCCCGCTTCAGCGGCGAGAGCAGGGCTGGATCGCAGCAGTCGCGGCTGAAGCCCGCTCTCACAGCGGTCGTGCCGACGCCCTCTTGTGGGAGCCCGCTTCAGCGGCGACGGCAGGGCTGGATCGCAGCCGTCGCGGCTGAAGCCCGCTCCCACAGTGGCCGTGCCGACGCCCCCTTGTGGGAGCTCGCTTCAGCGGCGACAGCGGGGCTGGATCGACGCAGTCGCGGCTGAAGCCCGCTCCCACAAGCTTGGCGGCCTCAGCCGCGGATCAGCCGCAGCAGCTCTTCCTGCTTCTCGCGCAGCAGCGCCGCGTCGCCGCGGGTCTCGAGGTTCAGGCGGATCACCGGCTCCGTGTTCGACTTGCGCAGGTTGAAGCGCCAGTCCGCGAACTCGAGGGACACGCCGTCGGTGGTGTCCTCCCGGAGCGCCGCGTCCGCGTAGGCGTCGCGCACGCGGGCGAGGGTGGCGTCCGCGTCGTCCACGGTGGAGTTGATCTCCCCGGGCGACGGATAGCGGCGCATGCGCTCCTGCACGAGGGCCGTGAGCGAGGTCTCCTTGCGCGACAGCAGCTCGAGCACGAGCAGCCAGGGGATCATGCCCGAGTCGCAGTAGGCGAAGTCCCGGAAGTAGTGGTGCGCGCTCATCTCGCCGCCGTAGGCGGCGTCCTCGGCGCGCATGCGCTCCTTGATGAAGGCGTGCCCGGACTTGCACAGCACCGGCGTGCCGCCCGCCGCCTCCACGAGCTCGACGGTGTTCCAGGTCAGGCGCGGGTCGTAGACGATCCGCGCGTCCGGCTCCTTGGCGAGGAACGCCTCGGCGAGCATGCCGACGACGTAGTAGCCCTCGATGAAGGTGCCCTGGCCGTCCCAGAAGAAGCAGCGGTCGAAGTCGCCGTCGAAGGCGACGCCGAAGTCGGCGCCGTGGGCGCGGACGGCGTCGCCGGTGACGGGCTGCTGCTCGTGGAGCAGGGGATTGGGGATGCCGTTCGGAAAGCTCCCGTCCGGTTCGTTGTGGAGCTTCACGAGCTCCACGGGCGCGCCGCGTTCGGCGAAGGCCGCCTCGAGGCGGTCCAGCGTCGGGCCGGCGGCCCCGTTGCCCGCGTTGACGACGATGCGGGTCGGGCGCAGCACCGAGAGATCCAGGTAGCCGAGGAGATGCTCCACGTAGGCCGCGCTCGTGTCCTCGCGGCGGAGTGATCCGCGCCGCTCGGCGTCCGGCAGCGCGTCGGCCTCGGCGAGGCTGCGGATCTCCGCCAGGCCGGTGTCGGCGGAGATCGGCCGCGAGCCCTCGCGCACCAGCTTCATGCCGTTGTAGTCGATGGGGTTGTGGCTGGCCGTCACCATGCAGCCGCCGTCGGCGCCGAGGTGGGCGGTGGCGAAGTACACCTCCTCGGTCCCGCAGAGGCCGATGTCGATCACGTCGGCGCCGCCGGCGCGCACACCGTCGGCGAAGGCCGCCTTCAGGGCCTCCGTGGAGCTGCGCACGTCGCCGCCGACCACCACCGTGCGCGGCTCGAGGTAGGCGGCGACGGCGCGTCCGATGCGCCGCGCGACGTCCTCGTCGAGCTGCGTGCCGAGCTGGCCGCGGACGTCGTAGGCCTTGAAGCAGGTGATCGGGCGCATGGAGCGGTCTCCCCGGGAGGCGGCGTGGACCGAGGCATCCTAGGAGGTCGCCGCCGGGCGTCAACGGCGCCCCGGACCGGAGGCAGAACGCGCCCGACCCGCGCGGTCTCCGGGGAGCTCCGGGGCGGAGGGCGCTCAGTCGTGGCGCGACGCCTCGAGGGCGGCGAGCACGTCGGCCCAGGCCACGAACTTGAAGTTCTGCGGCTCGGGGGGCATGCGGTTGCGTCCGTCCTGGACCACGAGGAGTCCTCCCGGGAAGGCGCCGCCGAGGTCCGTCGGCGCCAGCGCGAGGCCGTCGGTCTCGGATGCGCCGTCGATCCCGGCCTCGAGGTCGCGGACGACGCGCACGTTGCCGAGGTGCCGGGGCTCTCCGGCCACGTCGAAGACCGCGTAGCTGTCGTCCCCCTGGCTCGAGGCCACGAGCCAGTGGCGTTCGCCGTCGCGGAGCAGGGCGAGGCCCTCGACGTCCGGGATCAGGCCGTGCTCCGGAACCGCCGGAATCGCGAGCGTGCCGTCCGCGAGCCCCGTCGCATCCAGCGGGAAGCGCCAGATGCCCGCCGCCTCCTCGCCGATCCACAGTGTCCCCGACGCCTCGTCGACGACGCAGCCCTCGGGTTGGGAGGGCAGGCGCCAGGCGGCGAGGCGCTCGAGGCCGGCGCGCTCGCCGTCGATCCGCAGGCGGTGGTGTTCGACGCGTCCGTCCGTGTCGTTGGCGAAGACGCCGAGCACGCCGGAGGGCAGGCGGTAGAGGCACACGCCGTAGGGATCGCCGAGACCGGAGAGCGCCGTCTCGCCGCCGATCACGGACACCGGCGGCTCGGTGTCCGCGACGCGGAAGACCGCGAGCGCACGGTGTGTCCGGTCCGTGGCGACGGCGACCGCGTTCCCGTGTTCGTCGACGACGCGCAGATCCACATTGTTGAGCCGTCCCACGGGAAGGCTCTGGAGGCGGGAGCCGGCGGCGTCGAACACGAGCAGGCCCTGCTGCTTGTCCGTGCCGAGCACGAGGCTGCGCGCCGGGTCGCGAGGATGGATCCAGATCGCGGGGTCGTCCGCCGCATCGCCGAAGCGCTCGACGGTGGCGGTCTCCAGGCGCGCGCGAACGCCTGGCCAGGATCGGCGCACCGGCTCCGCCCCCGGCACGCCCTCGACCGGGCGCGGCGCCGGAACGGCGTCGACGGCCGCGAGCCGCGGAGGGACTGCGGCCAGGAGGGAGCCGGAAGCTTGCGGGAGTGCCACCGTGCCGGCGAGCGTTCCGTCCTCCTCCTGCCAGACGGCGCCCCCGGGCACCGCCGTCAGTACCTCCGGCTCGAAGTCCGCCTGGTGGTGGACGAGGGTCCGATCGGCGGGCGCCTCGGCCCCGGCGCCCGTGCGCCAGAGGCCGGCGGCGCCCTCGGCGATCCAGAGTTGCCCCGTGACCGGGTCCACGGCGCAGCGTTCCGAATCCGGCCCCGTGTGCAGGGTCCGCACGAGCCGGGGCTCCCAGCCCCGCTCCGGATGCCTCGGCACGGACCAGTGCAGCCAGCGGCCGTCGCCGTCGCCGGTGAAGAGCTCCAGGACCTCGTCGATCCGTGCACCGCACAGCGCGTCCACGGGATGGGTGGCGCCGGGGCCCGGCAGCGCGAGGCGCAGGGCCGGCGCGCCCGGCTCGAGGAGCCAGACGCCATCCCCGTCGGCGGGTACGCCGCCGAGCAGGTCCGGGCCTGCGCCGCTCAGGGGCAGCAGGTCGGCCAGGACGGGGAGCGGGAGGCCGGCTCGCGCGGCGCTTTCCTCCAGCGCGAGGACGGTCCCGTCCTCGCGGAGCCAGTGTCCCGCCTCCAGGCGCACGACGCCGTCGGCCGTGCGCAGCCCGGCGGCGGCAGCAAGGCCCGGCGCCAGTAGGGCGAGGGAGAGCGCGAGGACCCGGGCCGGCGCCGCCCGGCCCCGGGACGGAGTGATTCGGGTCATGTGCGCGAGCCTACTGGTTCTGCCAGCGCAGGCCCATGGTCACGGTGCGCCCGTACTGCTCGAACTGGCTGTTGAAGCGCGTGTCCTGGAACCAGGCGTAGAAGGGCTCGTCGTTGAGGTTCACGACCTCCACCGAGAGCTGCAGCTGCGGCGTGAAGTCGTAGGTGCCGGCGAAGTCGATCTGCAGGTGCTCGGCCTCGTAGCGGTCGAAGGCCGGGTCGTCCACCTCCACGAGCTCCGCCAGGCGTTCGTCCCGGTAGGTGCTGGAGAGGCGCAGGGAGATCGGTCCCTTCTCGTAGCCGAGGATCAGGTTGGCCACCGTGTCCGACTGGAACGGGAGGGGGATGTCCCCGTCCCGGAGCGCCAGGTCCGCCTCGCTGTCCGTGAAGGTGGCGTTCGCGTTCACGAGCAGTCCGTCGAAGGGGGCGGGAAGCTCGGAGAACTTCCGCGTGAAGGCGAGCTCCATCCCCATGAGGCTCGCGCTGTCGCCGTTGATGGGCTGGATCACCTCGGCGTCGTCGAGGGCCACGTTCCCCACGAACTGCGTGAGGTCGATGAAGTTGGCCACGTTGGCGCGGACCACGAAGTCCTCGATGTCCTTGTAGAACGCGCCCACGGACACGACGCCGATGTCGCCGAAGTACCACTCCCAGGCGAGGTCGAGGTTGATGGACTGGTAGGGATCGAGCTCCGGATTGCCGATCGCCGCCGCGAGTTCGAGCTCGCCGCCGCTGTCCTCGAGTTCCACCTCTGCCAGCGGGGCGATGTCGCCGAACTCGGGCCGGGAGATCGTCCGCGACGCGGCCGCGCGGATCAGCATGTCGTCGCGCACCTGCCAGCGGGCGGTGATGCTCGGCATGAAGTCGTCGTAGCTCGTGTCCGAGAGGAAGGGGACGACCTGCGGCTCGTCGGCGAGGTCGCTCAGCAGGATCGTGCTGCCGGAGGCCTCGAGCTCCGTGCGCTCCCAGCGCACGCCGCCGACGAGGCGCAGGTTGCCGAGTTCGACGCGGCTCATGAGATAGGCGGCGAAGACGTCCTCGCTGATCTCGAAGTCGTTGCCGGCCGACGCGATGAAGGTCTCCTCCTCGTCGACGTCGAAGCCGTCGACGTTGGCGGCGATGAAGGCGGCCATGGCGCCCGGATCGATGGCGGGGCCGACGAAGGGCGCGTCGAGATCGTAATCGTCGATCGGAGCCGCGAAGCCTTCCAGCGTCGGATCGCCCGGAAAGCCGTCGTAGAGGATCTCGCGCTCGTCGAGGGTCTTCTCCCGCAGCCGCGCCTTGCCGCCGAACTTGATCATGGCCGGCACGTCGCCGAAGAACAGATCCCGGGTGACGTCGATGCGGTAGCTGACTTCTTCGTCCTCGGTCCTGCTGCCCGCCTGGGTGATCTCGTCGAGAGCGTAGTTCGCCGGATCCGACGTGGCCTCGTCCCCGAAGACGCCGATCTCCTGCCCGATGTTGCCGTAGCCGAGGGTGAAGCCCTCGCCGAGGAACAGGGAGGTGGTGTCGTCCGGCGTGTCCTGATCGGCGTAGCTGTAGCCGGCCTGGTACTCGAGGGTCCAGGCGTCGACGAAGTTGCGCCCGCCGAGGGCCACGGAGAGCACCTGCGCCTCCTCGTAGCGATCCTTCAGCTCCTTCTCGAGCTCGGCGTTGTCCCAGCTCGCCGATCCCTCGGTGCTGCCCACGTTGGCGCGGCCGTCGTCGTCCTCGGCGTTCTCGAGCTTCAGGATGTTGGCCATGCGGAACTCCTGGTCCGAGTACTCGGAGACCAGGGTGCGCAGGTAGTATTCCGCCGTGTCGCTCGGTCGGAAGTCGATGTTCAGGGCCGCGCCGAGACGCTCGCGGGTGATCAGGTAGTCGCGCTGTTCCACCTCCTCCGCGGCGCGGAACTCCGTGCCGTCGAGGGTCTCGCGCACCGGCCAGCCGTCGCCGTTCTCGACGTTGTCGCTGCCGAACTGCCGGTCGTACCAGCTGGCGGCGAAGGCGATGCCGAGGCTGTCGGGGCGCCCGGCGAAGTCGAAGACGTCGCTGAAGCTGCCGGAGACGCGCGGGTTCGTGTCCTCCGTGAGCACCGTGTAGGAGCCCTCGGCGCTGAAGCTGTAGGTCCGCCCGCCGCGGTCGAAGGCCGAGATGCTCTCGACGTTCACGGTGCCGCCCACGGCGTCGCCGTCCATGTCCGGCGTCACCGACTTGATCACCTCGAGGGAGCCGAGGAGTTCGGCCGGCACCACGTCGAGCTGGATCGCGCGCTTGTCGTCCTCCGGCGCCGGAACGCGCAGGCCGTTGATGCTGGTCGCGTTCAGGTCCGGATCGATGCCGCGGATGCCGATGTAGCGGCCCTCGCCCTGATCCCGCTCGAGGAAGGTCCCGGGCACGCGCTGCAGCGCCTCCGCGGCGTTCTGGTCGGGCAGGGCGCCGATGGCGTTCGCGGAGACCACGGAGGTGATCCCGTCGGCGGCCCGCTGCCGGTTCAGGGCGCTCGCGGTCCCGGCAGTCTGGCCGTAGACGATGATGTTCTCGACCGCGTAGGTCGGCGTGCCGAGCTCGAAGTCGAGGCGCGCCGTGTCGTCGTCGGCGACGCGGATCGTCTCCTCGACGGGCGCGGCACCGAGGTATTCCACGCGCACCGTGTAGGTCCCGGCAGGCACGTTCACGAAATCGAAACGTCCGTCGCTGCGGGTCGCTGCCTGCCGGCCGAGCTCCTCGAGCGTCACGACCGCCCCTTCGAGATACACGGAACGCGAGGCGTCCCCCACGCGGCCCTCGATCCGGCCGGCGGCGTCCGCCACCAGCGGGCCGAGAGACGCGGCCGCCACCGCGAGTGCCAGGCTGCTCTTTCTCATGCTTTCCTCCAGCTGCGAGCCTTCCGGATGCGTCGATGCTGGAAACGAGCCGTGTCAGGACCGTGACGGAGCGATGACCTCTCGGCAGCAGGCGATGCGAGGCGCGCGTTCCGCAAGGCTCCCCGTCCGGCCGTTGAGCCGATCTGACCCTTGCCCGGGCCGGCCGGATGCGCTGCCATGCGCGCATCGCGAGGGACGGCAGCGACGGGGAGGCAGGCGGCATGATCCGATCGGACCGGGGGCTCCCCGGGCTGCGTCCGGCGTGGGCGACCTTCGCGCAGCACCGCGGGATCCTCCTGCTCACCGCGCTGCTGCTCGCCTTCGTGACGTCCTCCTACCTCGGTGCGGGCGTCCTCAAGGCCGCCTCGGCCGTGAAGGTCGTGGACGTCGTGGGCGAGGGGCTCACGGCCGTCTTCGTGGCCGTGTGGCTCGGGATCCTCCTCGCGGGTCGCCCGCCGGGACGCGTCACCCAGCTGCTCGCCGCGGGGCTCGTCTGCTTCCTGCTCGGCTTCCACCTCGACCTGCTCGACGAGTTCGTGGCGCTGCCGGAGCACCTCTGGTGGGACGACGTGATCGAGTCCGGCGCCCCGGCGCTCGGCCTCGTGGTCACGACGCTCGCGCTGCTCCAGTTCGCCGCCGAGCAGCGGGTCCTCGCTCGCCAGCTCGCGCGCCGGGAGGGGCGCTTCCGCGAGCACCGCTCCGTGGACCGCGTGACCCAGCTGTACGACGCCGGCTACCTGCGCGAGCACCTCGCGGGCGAACTCGCGTCGGGGCGACGACCGCTGCTCGTGGCCGTCGACCTCGACGGCTTCGGACCCCTGAACCGCCGGCTCGGTCCCGTGGCCGGGGACCGCCTCCTCGCCCTCGTCGGCGAGCTCCTCCTCCTCGCCGTGGACGACGAGGATCTGGTCTGCCGCTACGCTGGCGACCGCTTCGTGTGCGTCCTCCACGGGGCGGATGCGGCAGCGCCCGCGCTCCTCGCGGAGGCCTTCAACCGGGTCCTCGCGGGCCTGTCCTCGGCCCGCGGCGTCACGGGGCCGGACGAGGCGCCCCTGTCGGCGTCCTTCGGCTGGACGGTCGCCCGTGCCGGAGAACCACCGGAGGCGCTGGTCACCCGCGCCAACGCCGACCTCGAGGCGCGGCGGCGCCGGCAGGAGATGTCGGCGTGAGCGCCCACGGCTGGTTCGAGGCGCAGGATCCCGTGCTGCCCGCCGCCCAGCTGCCGGCGGCGCTCCTGGATCTCGCTGCCCAGCGCGGGGCCGCGCCGGACCGGCTGCTGGCCGGGACGCGCCTGTTCTACGCCGATCTCGTGCGGCAGGGCCGTCCCGTCGCCCCGGTCCAGCTCGAGCGCATGTTCGCCAACGCCCGACGGCTCGGCCTCGGCGACGACTTCGCCTTCCGCCTCGGGCACCTCGCCTGGCCGACGACCTTCGGCGGCGCGGCGGCGACGCTCGCGAGCGCACCGGACGTGCACGCGGCGGTGCGCACGCTCGTGCGGGAGCGGGCCCTCTACGCGCCCTTCGTGCATCTCCGGGCGGTGCGCACGAAGGAGGGACTCTGGGTGCTGTGCTCCGACGGGATCGGCTGGGGCGCGAGCTGGCCCGCGGTCGTGGAGTTCCTGTTCGGAGCCTTCGTGGCCACGCTGCGCGGGCTCGCGGCGCGCCGGCCCGAGTGGACCTTCCTGTTCGAGTACGGCGCTCCCGCCCGGCCGGAGCAGTACCACGAGAACCTCGGTCCCCGCCTGTCCTTCGGAGCACCGGTCACGGCGTTCCTCGTGCCCGTCGGGGAGCTCGCTCGTCCTTTGCGCGGCGCGAGCCGCACGGCCTTCCGCCTTGCGCTGGCCCAGTGCGCACGGGAACGCGCGCTGCGGGACCCGGGGCCCGGGTTCCTCGAGGCCGTGTACCTGCGCGT
This sequence comes from Pseudomonadales bacterium, assembly GCA_036351515.1. Lineage (GTDB taxonomy): Bacteria > Pseudomonadota > Gammaproteobacteria > Pseudomonadales > Azotimanducaceae > JAZBPF01. The sequence continues at coordinate 12,268 of JAZBPF010000411.1, forward strand.
GCTCGGGCGCGAGCGGATGATCCTCGGGCAGGAAGCGGTGGCGGCGACGTTCGGCATGAGCCCGGCGACGCTGAAGCGACGGCTGCGCGCGCACGGCCACCGCTATCAGGCGGTGGTGGACCGGGCCTGCCTCCACGCGACGCTCTACCAGCTGCTGCTGCGCGGGCGCGGGACGGAGGCGGTCGCGGCCCAGCTCGGCTTCTCCGATCCGGCCAACTTCCGGCGAGCGTTCCGGCGCTGGACCGGCGACGGGCCCCGCGACCTCGTCGCCCGGCTCCGGGATCAGGGCGTCTCGTTCCTCTCCTGAACGCGCCGGTCCGAACTGGTCCGGTCGGCGGCGAACGGGCATCCTTGCGCGCCCGTCCGCGCCACCTCCGGAGGTTCCATGGCGTTCGCCGGCCGACTCCTCGGCCTCGCCGGCCTGTTTCCCTTCCTGGCTGCCACCGCAGCGCTCTGGCTGCGCGACGACGAGGCCATGCTCCGCGTCGCCATGCTCTACGGCGCCGTGATCCTGTCCTTCCTCGGCGGCATCCAGTGGGGCCTCGCGCTCCGGGGCGGAACGGTGGGTCAGCTCTGCTGGAGCGTGGTGCCGTCCCTGGTGGGCTGGGGTGCGCTGCTCACGGGGCCGCAGGCCGCGCCGCTGATCCTCGGCGCGGGCTTCGTCGCCGCCTGGGCCTTCGAGCAGGGACGCGCCGTGCGCGAGGCGCTGCCGCCCTGGTTCCGTTCCCTGCGGGTGCTGCTGACCGCGGTCGTCGTGGCGTGCATGATCGCCTGCGCGCTCTGGGTGGCGGGGCGCTGGTGAACGGACCCGGCATCGGCCGGGCGGGACCGGGGGAGGAACGCAGGTGAACGGAGCCGAGAGCCTGATCCGGACGCTCGTGGACGCGGGCGTCGACCACTGCTTCGCCAATCCGGGCACCTCGGAGATGCACCTGGTGCAGGCGATCGACGCGGTGCCGGCGATGCGACCGGTGCTCTGCCTCTTCGAGGGCGTCTGCTCCGGAGCCGCCGACGGCTTCGGGCGCATGCGCGGGCGGCCGGCGGCGACGCTCCTGCACCTCGGCGCCGGCTTCGCGAACGCGGCGGCGAACCTCCACAACGCCCGCCGGGCGTCCACGCCGGTGCTCAACCTCGTGGGAGATCACGCGCTCCACCACGGCCCCTACGACGCACCGCTCACCTCCGACGTCGAGGCGATCGCGCGACCCTTCTCCGCCTGGGTCCGCCGGGCGCGGACGGCGGAGGGCCTCGCGCGGGACGGCGCCGAGGCGGTCCGGGCCGCCTGCACCCCGACGCCGGGCTCCGCCGGACAGGTCGCGACGCTGGTCGTGCCCGCGGACTGCGCCTGGGGCGAGGCCCACGGGCCCGTCCCGCCGCTCGCGGCTCCGGCGCGCGCCGAGGTGACGGAGGCGGCGGTCGCCGCCGCGGTCGCGGCGCTCGATTCCCATGCGGTGCTGCTCCTCGACGGCGAGGCGCTCGGCGAGGCGGGCCAGCGCGCCGCGGCCCGGATCGCGCGCGCGACCGGCTGCCGGGTCTTCGCGACGACGTTCCCGGCGCGGGTGGAGCAGGGGCCGGGGCTGCCGCCGCTCGCCCGCCTCCCCTATTTCCCGGAACAGGTGCAGCAGGCCCTCGCCGGGGCCCGCAGCCTCGTGCTCGCCGGCGCCGACGCGCCCGTGAGCTTCTTCGCCTACCCGGGCGTGCCGAGCGATCTCGTGCCGGACGGTGCGCGCGTGCTCCGCCTCGCCTCGCGCCACGAGGACGTCGTCGGGGCGCTCGAGCGCCTGGCGGCCGCGCTGCGGGCGCCGGCGGAGGTCCCGGAGAACGGCTGCGAGCGTCCGATCCTCCACGACGGCCCCCTGAACACGCGCACGGCGGCCGCGGTGATCGCCGCCGGACTGCCGGAGCAGGCGATCGTCGCCGTGGACTCGGGGGGCGGTGGCGCGGCGGCGAAGCCCTGCGAGACGGCCGCGCGGCACAGCTGGCTGAACCTGACGGGGGGCTCCATCGGTCAGGGTGGCCCCGTCGCCACGGGGGCGGCGCTCGCCTGCCCGGATCGGCCCGTGCTCGCGCTGCTCGGCGACGGCGGCGCCCTCTACACGAATCAGGCCCTGTGGACCCAGGCGCGGGAGAACCTGCCCGTGGTGACCGTCGTCTTCTCGAACCGGGCCTACAACATCCTCGACCACGAGTACCGCCGCCTCGGCGTCAACGACGTCGGCGCCCGCGCGGCGAGCCTCTTCTCCCTGGAGCGCCCCGCCCTCGACTTCGTCGCCCTCGCCCGGAGCATGGGCGTCCCCGGCGAGCGCGTGGACACGGTCTTCGGCCTGCGCGACGCCCTCGGTCGCGCCCTGGCCAGCGCTGGCCCCTGTCTCGTGGAAGCACTAGTCTGAGCGGATGGACACGATGATCCGAGCCCTACCCCGATTCCCTTCGCTCGTCGCGGGGGCCATCCTCACGCTCGCGGCCGCCGGCAGCGGGGCGACGGACCTGCCCCTGCCCCCGCCCGGACAGGACGTGGTCGGGGCGTCCGTGCGCATGCGCACGGTCTACGAGGACACCTTCGCGGCCGTGGCCGAGCGCGCCAACCTCGGCTACCGGGAGCTCCGGCAGGCGAATCCCGAGGTCGATCCCTGGCTGCCCGGCGACGGCACGGAGATCGTCCTGCCGTCGGAGTTCGTGCTGCCCCCGGGACCGCGCAGCGGCGTCGTCGTGAACGTCGCCGAGTACCGCCTCTACTTCTATCCCGAGGACGGCGGCGTGGTGCAGACGGTGCCCGTCGGCATCGGGCGCGAGGGCTTCCCCACGCCGGTGATGGAATCGCGGGTGGTGCAGCGTCTCGAGCAGCCGAGCTGGACGCCGCCCGAGTCGGTCCGCCAGGAGTACGCGGCGCGCGGCGTGTCGCTGTCCGGCGTGGTGCCCCCCGGTCCGGACAATCCCCTCGGCGAGTACGCGATGCAGCTGCATCGGCCGAGCTACCTCATCCACGGGACCAACCAGGCCTTCGGCGTGGGCTCCCGCGTGAGCCACGGGTGCATCCGCCTCTATCCGGAGGACATCGCCCGGCTGATCTGGGCCATTCCGCGGGGAGCGCCGGTCCGCATCGTCCACGAGCCCTTCAAGGTGGGCGTCCGCGGCAGCGAGCTGGTGCTGGAGGCGCATCCACCGCTGCCCGATTACGAGGGCGGCGCGCTCACGGACATGGTCGCGCGGGTGATCGCCCGGGCGCCGGAGGGCGCGCACGTCGACTGGGAGCTCGCGGAACGCGTCGCTCGGGAGGCGCGGGGCGTGCCGGTCGTGATCGGGGAGTTGCCCGAGGGCAGCGTGGTGGCACCGGTGCAGATGGCGGCGGGCAAGGTCGCCGCGCAGGAACGGGCACTGGGCGAGTAGGAGCTTCGAACGGGGCGACCGGATCCGGTCGGTGGAGCGAGGCTCCCCGGCGAGGCGCCGGGGAGCCCGTACATCACTTCCTGCCGCAGCAGGTCTCGGAGATCCGGTCCGCCTTCTCGCTGGCGGCACGGGCCTCTTCCATCGCGCGCTCCGCCATGTCCATGGCGTCCTCGGCCGAGCCGGCCGACTGCTCGGCGCGCCGCGCCGTCTGCATCGCGTTGTTCGCCGTGCTCTCGATGCTGCCGAGTCGACCCTCGAGGCTGGAGATCCGCGACTCCAGGTCCTCGATCTGGGTGGAGCTCGCACAGCCCGCGGCGAAACCGACCGCGAGCCCTGCAACGAGCGCACCCTTCAGAATCCGATTCATGACCGCCTTCTCCTCCGGAAGTGGAGACGTGACGGTGCCGGCCGCAGCTGACGGCGTCAAGAGGGGGGGCCCGGAGTAGGCGAATCGGGCCGCGTCTCCCGGGCCAGCGCCTCGTGCGCGGCGACGCCCGCCGGCTCGCCTCCGCGTGCCTCGTCGCCCACCGGCGCGACGCGCAGCCCCGTCATGGCCCGGGGAAGCTGGGTGGTGACGACCCGGTCGCCGCGGCGCAGGGCCGGAGCGCGGACCAGGAGGCGATAGGCCGCGCCTTCCTCGACCTCGCCGACGATCTCCGCCGGCACGGCTTCCAGGCGTCCCTCGGTCACCCGGTAGAGCCGGTCGTTCTCGTAGACGGCGGTGACCGGCAGGGCCACGACGTCGTCCTCCGGCGGCAGCGCGAGCTGCAGCTCCAGCACCCGCCCGGGCTCGGGCGCGGCGTCCGGCAGGGCGAAGAAGGCGTCGATGACCGTGCGTCCGTCCCGCTGGTTGCCGGCGAGGCGGGTCAGCGGCAGCTCGAGGCGGCGCTCGCCGAGGCGGCCCTCCGCCACGAGTCGGCCGCCGGCGGCGAGGTGGCGGCGGATGCGTGCGGCCTGGTCCGCCGGCACCGGCGCGCGGACCTCGACGCTGGCGTCGTCCACGAGGCGCAGGAGCGGGGTGCCGACGTCCACCTGATCGCCCCGGCCGACGTGGACCGCCACCACGGGACCGTCGAAGGGCGCCCGCACCCCGGTCCGCGCCACGTCCAGGCGCGCCTGCGCCGCCTCGGCCTCGGCCCGGGCGAGGATCGCCTCCTGGCGGGCGACGCGGTGGGGCCCGTCGTCGACCCGGGCCCGCTCCTCCTCGTGGGCGATGTGCGCCAGCCGCCCCTCCCGTTCCACCTCGTCCAGGAGCGTGCGCGCGACCATGCGCTGCTCGAAGAGCCGGCGATAACGCTCGAGCTTCTCGTCGGCGAGCGCCGCCACGGAGCCCCGTTCCCGGGCGAGCCGCTCGGCGAGGGCGAGCTCGCTGCGCACGGACGCGAGCGCCGCGCGCGCCTCCCGTACGTCCGCCTCCCGCCGCGCCAGGACCAGCGCCGCGTCCGCGTCGTCGAGACGCAGGAGCACGTCGCCGGCGCGGACCCGATCCCCTTCCCGGACGAGGACCTCGGCGACCGGGGCCGCCACGCGCGCCGCCAGGTCCGTGGCCGTCGCCGCCTCGACGCGGCCGTGGACGGCCAGGCGCGGGGCTTCCCGTCCCGGGCGGACCGTGGCCACGGACACGTGCCAGGCGCGCTCCTCCGGCGGCCGGGCCTCCGGCCGGGGCGCCGTCGCGACGAGCGTGCCGGCGCCGAGGACGCCCGCGGCGAGGATCGCGGCCGCGAGCGTCGCGCGCCGTGCGCGGGGGGACAGGGGCGAACGTTTCATGCGGTCTCTCCCTGGACGGTGGAGGCGCCTGCGGCGTCGCGGCGCAGGAGCGAGCGGAGGCGTGCCGCGAGCGCGTCGCGGCCGTCCTCCACGAGGAGGATCCCGGCCGGCACGACGAGCAGGACGAGGAGCGTCGCGAAGGCGAGGCCGAAGCAGAGCGTCACGGCGATCGGCGCGATGTACACGGCGAGGGTCGACGGCTCGAAGATGAGCGGTGCGAGCCCGGCGATGGTGGTCACCGAGGTCATGAGCACGGCGCGCATGCGGCCGAGCGCGGCCCGCTCGAGGGCCTCGCGCACGGGCAGCCCCTCGTCGCGATGGTGCCGCCGGAAGAAGCTCACGAGCACGATCGAGTCGTTCACGACCACGCCCGTGAGCGCGAAGAACGCGAGCATGGACATGAGCCCGAAGTCCATGCCGACGATCCAGTGGCCGCCGATGGCGCCGGTGAGGCCGAAGGGGATGGCCGTCATGATCGCGAGCGGCCAGCTCCAGCTCGCGAAGACCCACGCCAGGATCAGGTAGATGAAGACGAGGGTGAGCACGGCGCCGCTCGCGAGGGTCGTGAGGAACAGCGCGTCGTCCTCGGACTTGCCCGTGAGCTCCGCGCGCACGCCGTGCCGGCGCTCGATCGCCGGCACCGCCTCCTCGCGCACGTCCGCGAGGATCTGCATGGCGTTGGCGCGGGTCGGATCCACCCAGGCGTTGACGCGCACGGCGAGTTCGCCGTCCGCGTGCCGGATCTCGTCGATGCCCCGGCGCGGCACCAGGGCCGCCACGGAACCGAGGGGTACCGTACCGCCGTCCGCGAGGGCGACGGGGAAGCGCCGGAGGGAGGCGAGGTCGTCGCGTTCCGCGTCCGGGAGCTGGACGCGCACCTCGAGCTCCTCGTCGGCGCGGTTGAAGATCTGCACGCGGCTGCCCGTGTAGGCGGCGCGCAGCTGCGCGCCCAGACGCTCCGGTGTCAGCCCGGCCGCGCGTCCCGCGGGCGAGAGTTCGAAGACGATCTGCTCGCGCCCCCAGGGCAGGTCGTCGGTGACGCCGGTGACACCGTCGTAGCGCCGGAGCTCGGCGGCGAGATCCTCCGCCGCGAGCTTGAGCTGCGCCGCGTCCTCGCCCTTGAAGCGGAGCGTGAGATCCGCCCGGCCACCGTTGAAGCCGCCGGCGGCGCGGACGTCGAGGACCTCGATCCAGGGGGGCGGGTCGATGCGCGCGCGCCAGGCCTCGGCGAAGGCCTCCGGTGCCGCCGTGCGCCTGCGGTCCCCGGCGTACTCGGCGGAGACCCAGGCGAACTCCGCGCCCGTGTGCCGCCGGTCGTCGATCTCCGCGTAGTTGTTCCGGCTGTACCAGCCGACGAGGTTCTCCTCGCCGAGTTCGACCGCGGTCTCCTCGAGGCTCCGTTCGAGCTCGCGCACGAAGGCGTCGCGCTCGCGCGCGCCGGCGCCCGGCGCGAAGCGCACGGCCGCCTCCACGGTCACGAGATCGAGGCCGGTGATCAGGTTGACGCCCACCCGCTGCGAGGCGAGGAGCGCGAGGGAGAGCAG
>JAZBPF010000412.1:0-3271 GCA_036351515.1 Pseudomonadales bacterium
CACCGTTCCCTTGTTACGCATCGTCTGCGCTCCCGGGTTGTGCTGCAGAATCGGGGCCCACACGCTGCGTACCGACCGTCTGCTGCTGCTGCGTGGATCCGCCACGCCGCGGACGGGTCTACCGACCCGATTCGACCGGCGCCGTCTCGACGGGAGACGAGGCCTGAAGCAGAAAGGGCGGTGGCCTCCTCGAGACCACCGCCCTTCCAGAGTCCTGCTGCGGGAAACGCATCCCGCGAATGCTGCGCACGATCCGCCTTTCCACGGGGCCTGTCAACCGCAATCGCGACGCGACGCTCGCCGTCCGTCGCCCGCGAGCGGGGACCGGCGGCGAGGCTTCAGTCAACGATCAGGAGGACCTTGCCGAAGGTCTCGTTGCCCGCCACCAGCGCGTGGGCGCGCTCCGCTTCCGCGAGGGGAAAGCGCGCTTCCACGACCGGGCGGATCTCCCCGGCGGCGATGCGCGGCCAGACCCGACGCTCCAGCGCCTCCATGACCCGGGCCTTCGCCGCGACCGGGCGCGCCCGGAGCGTCGAGCCGATGACGCGCAGGCGCTTGACCATGAGCAGGCCGAGTTCCAGCTCCGCCTTCGCGCCGCCCATGAGACCGATGACCACGAGGCGCCCGTCCGGCGCCAGGGAACGCAGGTCGTCCTGCAGGTAGGCCGCCCCGACCGGGTCGAGGATCACGTCGAAGCCGGCCCCGTCGGTCCAGCGCTGCGCGGCCTCGGCGAAGGAGCCCGCGTGGCGGTCGTGGCCTCCCTCCGCGCCGAGGGCCACGCAGCGCTCGATCTTCTCCGGCGAACCGGCCGTGACCCAGACCGGATTGCCGAAGGCGCGGCCGAGCTGGATCGCCGCCGTGCCGACGCCGCTGGCGCCGGCGTGCACCAGGAAGCGCTCCCCCACCTCGGCGCGGGCCTCGAGATGGAGATTCAGGTACGCGGTGGCGAACACCTCCGGGAGGGCGGCGGCGTCGGCGAGGTCGACGCCCGCGGGGACGGGCACGGCCTGCCCGGCGGGCACCACGACCTTCTCCGCGTAGCCCCCGCCGGCGAGGAGCGCGCAGACGGCGTCGCCCGGGGCCCAGCGCTGCACGCCCTCCCCCACGGCCTCGACGGTGCCCGAGACCTCGAGTCCGAGGATGGGGCTCGCTCCCGGCGGCGGCGGGTAGGCCCCGGCCCGCTGCACGAGATCGGCGCGGTTCACGGCCGTGGCCCGGGTCCGGACGAGGATCTCGCCGGGACCGGGGACCGGGTCGTCCACGTCGGTCCAGACGAGCGCCTCGCCGCGGATGTCGATCGCCTTCATGGACGCGCTCCTCCACTGCGGAGCGCGGAGGATAACAGCGGGCGGGTCACCGCAGTCCGGCGGCCCCGGTCAGTCCGGCCGGAAGCTGAAGCGCACCGCCGCCCGCACCGGCACGGGCCGGCCGTGGAGCAGCCCCGGCGCGAAGCGCCAGGCGCGGATGGCCTCGAGGCTCGGCTCCACGAAGACCCCGGAGGAAGCCTCCTGCACGGCCACGTCCACCACCTCGCCCTCGGGGGTGACCGTGAACTCCACCTCGACCCAGCCGCCCTGGGAGCGGGCCCGGGCCTGGCGCGGATAGGCCGGCGCCCGCTGGTTGAGCACCTCGAGGTCCGGGACGCCGAGGACCTCGTCGAAGATGCCGCGCTCGAAGCGGTCGAGGTAGCGCGCGAGGTCGAGATCGCGGCGGAGCAGCTCGAGCTCCGTCGGCGCCACGCCGGCGAGTTCCGCGCGCTCGACCGCCTCGCCGGCGGCCTCGAGGCGTCCGTCCCGGAGCGCGTCCCGCGCGTTCGCGAGCAGGCGCCGACGGACCGTGCGCACGCCGTCCATGGCCGCCTCGTTCTCCGCGTCGGCCTCCAGCACCGCCGTGAAGAGCGTGAAGGCGTCGCGCCCGGCATCGCCGAGGAGCCGGTCCGCTTCGAGGGCCTCGTCGGCGGCGGCGAGGAGCCGCGTGACCGTGCCGTCGTCCTGGATGCCCGCGCGGGACACCTGCTCCGCGAGGGCGTCCAGGTCCGCGCCGTCCGCGCCGAGCGCCCGCAGGTCCGCGAGGAGGGCGGCGGCGTCCTCCGGCTGGCCGGCGGCGAGGGCCCGGTTCGCAGCCACGAGCAGGGCGTCCACGGCGGCGGCGCGCTGGGCGCTCGCGGCGTCGTCCCCGGGGGTCTCGGCGAGGTAGGCATCGAGCGCGCGGACGAGGGCCACGCCGTCGTCGTCGCCCCGCACCTGCTCCACCTCCTCCCAGAGGCCGCGGACCGCCTGCACGCGGGCGAGCTGGGCGCGGGCCGCCTCGCCGTCGCGGAGCTCGACCAGCGTCGCCGCGGCGGCCTCGGCGCGGGTCCAGTCCCGGACTTCGATGGCCGCGGCGAGATCCGCCTCGAGCCACTCCGCGACCCGCAGCAGGCCCGCCCGGGCGTCGGGCTGGCCCGGGATGCGGGAGAGCACGGCGCGGTAGAAGTAGAGCGCGTTGTCGAAGCGCGGCGCGATCACCCGCCCGGCCGCCCAGGCGCGCGCGGCCTGGTCGAGGAGCAGGGGTACGCCCTCGGCGGCTGCCGGCGCCGCGGAGCGGGCGAGGGGCACCGTGAGTTCGCCCAGGGGCGCCTCCACGCCCTCGTCCCCGCGCTGCACGAGCACCCAGCTCCCGAGGACGCCGGCGGAGACGAAGAGCGCCGCGAAGGCGAAGCTCGTGAGGAGCCCGCCCCCGACCGGCGGCGCGATCGGCGCCGCGGTGCTCACGGACCCCGCCCGAGGACCGCGCGCAGCCGCGCGCCGAGTTCCTTCAGGGACCAGCCCCGTCCCGGAGCGGGCGCCTCGACCGCGGCGGCGGCCTGCGGCGCCGGAGCGCCGCCGGCGACGCGCGCCCGGAGATCCTCGTGGCGGCGGAAGGCGGACGCGAGCCAGAGCCGGCACTGGCCCGTGGAGACCGGCTTCAGGAGGAAGCGGAACACCTGGCCGTGGTTGATGAGGTCGATCATGAGCTGTGCGTCGGCCCGGTCGCTCACGACCACGGTCACGAGCTCCGGAACCCAGCGCTTGAGCTCCGCCGTGAGCGCCTCGACCCCGCGCCCGTCCACGTCCGCGTCCGTGACCACGACGCCTGCGCGGTGCACGGACAGCAGGTCCACCGCCTCGGCGAGGGTGCGCGCCTGGCGGACCTCCACGTCCTCGGGCACGGCCTCGCGGACGGCCTCGAGGAGCGACTCCTCGGCGGAGAGCACGAGCAGTTCGCGGCCGTCGAGGGCCGTCGGCGCGGG
>JAZBPF010000413.1:0-7726 GCA_036351515.1 Pseudomonadales bacterium
GATCACGGCACTCACGGTGGCCGGTGATCTCGAGCTCGGCGCGGCGGCCGGCGGTCTGGGCGCGCTGACCGTGACCGGCACGAGCCGTCTCTCCGGTGACGTGACGACCGCCGGCGCCCAGCGCTACCTCGGGGGCACCACGCTCGCGGGCGGTGGCCGTCGCCTCACGGCCAGCGAGGTCGCCCTCGCTTCCCTCGAGGGTGGCGGCAGCGCCCTCGTCGTCGACGGTGCCCTGGATCTCGACGGTACGGCCGGCAACCTCTCCACGCTGGCCGTCACCGGAACCGCGGACCTCGCGGCGGACGTCACCGCCTCGGGCAGCCAGCGCTTCGACGGAGCCGTGACGCTCCGCGGCGGCAGCCGGACGCTCACGGCGGCGAGCGTCGGGCTCGGGGACGGCGTCACCGGCGCCACGGGGACCGAGACGCTCGCGATCACCGGGGACCTCGACCTCGCCGGTGCCGCCGGTTCCCTGGCCTCCCTGTCCGTGGGCGGTGCGGCGCGGCTCGCCGGGGACGTCGGCACCACTGGGATCCAGGCCTACGCGGGGCCGGTGACGCTCGTGGGCCCGACGCGGCGCCTGACGGCGTCCGAGGTGCGCCTCGCGGCGCCGCTGGTGGGTGAGGGGAATCCCGCCCTGACCGTGGCCGGCGCCCTCGACCTCGCGGCCGCGGCGACGGGCCTCGGCGCGCTCACGGTGACCGGTCCGGCCCGCCTCGCGGCGGACGTGGTCACGGCCGGCGCCCAGGACTGGCAGGGCGCCGTGCGCCTCGGCGCCGACGTCGCCCTCGCGAGCGGCGATGCGGACCTGGGCTTCGGGGCGCCGCTCGCCGGCGAGGGCTTCGACCTCGGTCTCGACGCCGGCGGCGGCACGATCCGCTTCGCCGGTCCGGCGACGGGCCTGGGCGCCGTCTCCCTCGCGGCAGCAGGTGCGCTGCGCTTCGAGGGCGCGCTCGGGGCGGCCTCGCTCACGGCCGGCGCCTCGGACGCGGCCGTGGCCTTCCTCGGCCCCGTGACCATCGCCGGCGAGACGGTGCTGGCCACCACCGGTGCCCTGACCCTCGGCGACGACGGGGACCTGCTGCGCTTCGACGGAGGCCTCGCGGCGACGGCCGCGCCGGCCACCGTGGCGGCCACGGTCCGCACCGCCGGCGCGCCCCTCGCGCTGGGCACGGTGCGGCTCGCGGGCGCCTCGAACTTCCTCACCGCCGGCGCGGCGGCGTCCGGCGGCGCGTCCCTGGATCTCGGCGCCGTGGACGCAGACGGGCAGGCCCTCGTGCTCGACGCCGGGAGCGCCGGCGCGGTGACGATCGCGTCCCTGACCGCCACGCCGAGCCTTCTCCTGGCCCGCGCCGGGACCGTCACCGTGGCGGGTGCCCTCGACGCGGCGGTGCTCGAACTCGGCCCGGTCGAGCGCCTCACGGTCGTCGGGGACGCCTCGCTGGATGCGCTCCTGACCGAGGACGCGGGCGCCGCCTCCCTCGCCTTCCTCGAGGACCTCGCGGTCCTGGCGCCGGTGCGCGTGGACGCGACCGGCGGCCTGCGCCTCGGCGACGGCGCCGACGACCGCTTCCGCTTCGACGGCGGTCTCGACCTCGCGGGCGCGCCGGCGAGCCTCGCCGGCCGTCTCTCCACGCCCGGCGCGGCCGTGACCTTCGCGGACCTGCGCCTCGACGCGGACAGCCGTGTCGACCTCGGCCCGGGCGCCGCACTGACCGTGAGCGGCGCGCTCACGGGCGAGGGCGCGCCGGGCCTCGAGATCCTCGCCGGCACCGGCCGGGTGGTGCTCGACGGCGGCATCTCCGGCCTCGGATCCCTCGCCGTGCGCACGGCCGGGGAGTTCGTGCTCGGTTCCGCCGAGCTCGCGGGCGAGGGCCTGCGCGCCCTCGTGGACGGGGACGTGCGCCTCGAGGGGAACGTCGTGCTCGCGGAGGGCGACCTGTCCCTGTTCGCCCTCGGCGGGCGCATCGAGCAGGCGGAGGACGCCTCGCTCCGCAGCCTCGACGGTGACGTCGAACTCGCCGCGCGCGACGGCATGGCGCTCTTCGAGGCCGGCGCCCCCGCCGGCGACCTGAGGCTCCTGCTGCTCGGCGACGCGCCCGGGGCGACGATCCTGCGCGTCGGCTCCTTCGCCAAGCAGACGCCCGACCTCTTCGCCGACGGCCTGATCTCCGTGACCTCCCTCGCCCCCGCGGAGTTCGGGAGCACGGACAACGGCTTCCTGATCGACGCGCGCGAGCAGTTCTTCGCCCTCGACGACGGGCGGGCCTTCGTGGACGGCACCACCGCCCGGACCCTCGCGACCCTCTCCGGCAGCCAGCAGGACGCCCTCGTCGAGGTGCTCGCGCAGACCGGCCCCGGCGCCGGCCTCGAGCTGCCCATCGACGAGGCCCTGCGCGTGGCCCTCACGGGGGTCGCCGCGGGCGGGTCGTCGTTCCGGCTCTCCACCTCCCTGGCCCTGCAGCAGCGCTTCCAGGCGCAGACCCAGCAGACCGAGGAGGAAGCCCCGCTCGCGGGCCTGACCGACGCCGTGTTCGTGGACATCACGCTCTTCGACTACGACCGGGAGCGTCCCCTCTGCCTGCCCGCGGCGCTCCAGGGGCCCGGGGCGGCGCCCTGCGCCGCGGGCGGTCCCTGACGGGAGCCCGGCGAGCCCGCATCGCTCACCGATTCACGGCTGCGGCCGCGGAGCTACCGGAAAATCCTGCGTTGCGCTCGGATCGGGTGCTCGACGTACTGTCCAGTACGCCTGCGCGCCCGATCTGTCGCGCGCCTTGTCTTTTCCGGCATCTCCACGCCCTCGCTGTGCGAATCGGTGAGCGATGCGGTCTAGCACTCCGGCGCCGGTGCCGCCATCCTCCCTACCGGGGATCGTCGGGGGAGACAGGGAGGAGACCATGGGCATCCACGTGCGACCGGTGCCGACGCTCGATCCGCGCATCAACGAGCTCCGCCTGGCGACGGCGGAGATCGTCAACGACCACATCCTGCCGAACGAGCACCGGCTCTGGGCCTGGCGCTGGGACTCGGCGAACACGAATCCCGAGGCGCGGGAGGAGGCGCAGGCGCTGCGCCGGGAGATCCAGGAGCACGTGCGCCGCGCGGGCCTCTGGGCGCCCCATCTGCCGAAGGAGTACGGCGGCATGGGCCTCGACTTCCTCGCCCACGCTTACATGAACGAGGTCCTCGCCTACAGCGTCGGCGCCGCGTCGCTCTTCGGCGTCGTGGCGCCGAACTCGGGCAACCAGAAGATCCTCGTGAAGTACGGCACGGAGGCGCAGAAGAAGCGCTGGCTGGAGCCCCTCGTGCGCGGCGAGATGGAGTCGGGCTTCTCCATGACCGAGCCCCACACGCCCGGCTCCGATCCGCGCTCCCTGCGCACCACGGCGCGGCGCGAGGGGGACGAGTGGGTCATCGACGGCCACAAGTGGTTCACCTCGAACGGCAAGCGCGCGGATTTCTTCATCGTCATGTGCCGCACGGCGTCCGAGGACGATCCCGCCGGCGAGAACGGGCGCATGACGCAGATCATCGTTCCCGCGGACACGCCCGGCGTGAAGATCGTCCGCGGCGTGCCGGTCTGGGGCCGGGACTCGGACCATTGCGAGATCCTCTACGAGAACGTGCGCGTGCCGCTCGAGAACGCCCTCGGACGCGAGGGCTCGGGGCACCAGGCGGCGCAGGACCGGCTCGGGGCCGGGCGGGTCTTCCACTGCATGAATTCCATCGGCTCCATGTGGCGTGCCTTCGACCTCATGAACGAGCGCGCCCTGACCCGGGAGGTGCACGGCGGCCCCCTCGAGGACAAGCAGTTCGTGCAGGGCTTCGTCGCGGATTCCTACATGGACATCCAGGCGGCGCGGCTCATGACCATCCACTGCGCCGAGAAGATGGCGGCGGGTGGCGATCCGCGCGTGGACATCTCGGCCATCAAGGTGTTCGTGCCCGCGGCCATGCACCGGGTCGTGGACCGAGCGATCCAGGTCTGGGGCGCCGCCGGCGTGTCCGCGGACCTGCCGCTGGCCGGCTTCTACCAGGGCGCCCGGACCCTGCGCATCGCCGACGGCCCCGACGAGGTGCACCGGGTGCTCATGGCGAAGCTGATCCTGCGCCGCTACCACGCCGGGGAGAGCTGGGACTTCGGCAACTGAGAGTCCGTGAAAGAATCGACCGCCTGCTGCGTGTCCCGATCAGCGCCGCCCGCGGAAGCGGCTCCGACTGCGTGGTCTGTGGTGAAATCAGCGGTCACCTGCTTCGGCAAGCTCCCTCGATCTCACCACGGACGCCTCGTCCGCTGGTCCGCATGCGGCGTTGATCGGACCGCTCGCGACGGCGTCCGAATTCTTCACGGACGCTGAGCCGTCGCGCGGCGAGCGGGGAGGGGTGCAAAGGGGCCGCGCCCCGCCGACACTGGACGCCCCCACGCCCCAGAGGGACTTCCGGAGCCCGTGCAGATCCTGCGCATCGACGATCACCAGAGCTGGCGCATCCGCTGCGGGCGCCAGCAGCTGCTGATCGACCCCTGGCTCGTGGACGACGTCGAGTTCGGCCCCGGCGGGCGCTGGCTGCGCAGGACGCACGGTGCGCCCGTGGCCCTGCGCCCGCGGGACGTGCCCGCGAGCGACCTGCTCGTGCTCACCTCGCCCCGGCCGGACCACGCCCATCCGCGCACGCTCGCCGCGCTCGATCGGTCCATGCGCGTGATCGGTCCGCCGGCGGCGGTTCGCCTCGCCCGGCGCCTCGGCTTCCGCAGCACCCTCGCGCTCGCCCCGGGCGCGCGCATCGTGCTCGAGAACGAGATCGCGCTCACGGCGATCCGTTCGGCCCTGCCCTGGGGTGCGAGCAGCGTCGGGCTGCTCCTGGAGTCCCTCGCCGACGGCGTGCGGCTCTACCTCGAGTCCCATCGTCCGCCGGAGCGCCATCCGCTCCTCGCCCCGCCGGTGGACGTCGTGATCCTGCCGGTGCGGCAGGTGCGTGCGCTCGGGATCCCGGTCGCGCTCGACGCGGAGGGGAGCATCGCCGTGGCGCGGCGGCTCGCGGCGCGGCTGCTCCTCGCCACGGGGACCGGGACCGGGGCCGTCACGGGGCCCGGCGCCCAGCTGCTCCGGCGGGAGGGCGACGGCGCCGCCTTCGAGGCCCAGGCGTCCCTGCACCTCGGCGAGGGGAGGGGACGCGTCCTCGCCCCGGGGGCGAGCGTGCGCATCGGCCCGCGTCGTCGCGCCGTCCCCGCCGGCGACGCGGTCGGTCGCTGATCAGGCCTCCGATGCGGCCGCGCGCTCCTCGCGCACCCCGAGCATGAGCGCGAAGCCCGCCACGAGGAGGCCGACGAGGGAGGCGTAGCCGACCCGCTGGCTGCCGGCGAGCGCCGTGAGTTCGCCCACGAGGAGCGGCGCGAGGAAGGCCGTGGCGCTCCCCGAGAGCGCGTAGAGCCCGAAGAACTGCGTCATGCGCTCGAGCGGCGCGAGGCGCGCGAGCATGGTCCGCGACGAGGCGAAGGCCGTGGTGATGCACATGGCGAAGGCGAGGCTGCTGCCGAGGTAGAGCAGCTCCGGCAGGGTGTCGAAGAAGGGCAGGGGCCAGGGCGGCGGGGCGCTGGCCGCGTCGAAGGGGATCACGAAGAGCAGCGAGTCCGGCGTGATCGAGACGCCGAAGGCGAGGAGGGCCGCGGTGCCGCCGACGGCGAGGAGGATCGTGCGCTTCGAGCCGAGCCGGTCGTCGAGCCAGCCGCCGAGCATCCCGCCGATCGCCGCCGCCGTGGACAGGGCGATGCCGAAGAGCAGCATGTGGATCGTGTCCCAGCCGAAGATGCCGGCCGCGTAGACGCCGCCGAAGATGAGCACGCCCACCATGCCGTCGTTGAAGAGCATGCGCGCCACGAGATAGCGCGCGACGTTCCGGTAGTGGCGGATGCGTCGCAGCGTGTCGCGCACCTCGGCGAGCCCGGTCCGGACCGCCTCCCGCACGGGCAGACCGTCGTTGCCGTCGGGCGTGAACAGGAACAGCGGCAGCGCGAAGAGCAGGAGCCAGACCGCACAGAGCGGCCCCACGATGCGGTCGTCCTCGAAGCGTGCCGGGTCGAGGCCGAACCAGGGACGTTCCGGCAGCCAGCCCCAGGCCAGCTGGCCGGGGAGGGCGAGGCCCACGAGCACGGCGATCATGAGCAGGAGGCCGGCCAGATTGCCGAGGCCGATGGCGAGGCCGCTCGCGAAACCGAGGCGGCGGGCCGGTGCGACGTGGGGAAGCATGGCGTTGTGGAAGACGGCGCCGAACTCGAAGCCCATGGCGACCACGACGATGGCGAGGAGCACGGCGAGGATCCCGCTCCCCGCCTCGTCGGGCACGGCCCACCAGAGGGAGGCCATGGCGGGCACCATGAGCAGCACGAAGGCGGCGATCCAGGGCTTGCGCCGGCCGCTGCGATCGGCGACGGCGCCGGCGAAGGGGGCGAGGAGGGCGATGCCGAGCCCCGCGTACTTGTTCGCGTCCCCGAGCAGTGCCTGGCCGCGCACCGGGTCCCCCACGACCTCCACGGCGAAGTAGGGGGCGAAGACGTAGATGGTCACGAGGATCACGTAGGGGTTGCGCGCCCATTCGAAGAGCGCCCAGGACACCCAGCCGAGCGTGGGGGCGGCGGGAGCCCCGGTCACCGTCGTCTCCCCCGCGGGACCCATCGCTCCCGTCGCCGCCATGCCGCCCCTCCGCCCCGTCGCCGACGCGCGGCGCGATCCCGCATGGTGCCACGATCCGGGCGCACGCCGACGTCCGCGCATGGCTCCGGCCCCGGGCTTCTGCTAGCTTCGCCGCAGACGCCGGTCCGGCGTCGGTGAGGGAGACAGCGCCGTGCGCTTCGGAATCTTCGGCATCAACTTCGGCTCGTGTGCCGACCCGGACGTGATGGCGGAGGTCGCCGAGGTCGCGGAGGATCTCGGCTTCGACTCCCTCTGGACCGGCGAGCACGTGGTCCTGCCGGACCCCCAGCTGCCGCCGTCCCCGGCGCCGCCGCACACGCCCATGCTGCATCCGTCCACGGCGCTCTCCTTCGTCGCCGCGGCCACCGACGAGATCCTCCTCGGGACGGGCATCACGCTCATCGCGCAGCGCAACCCGCTGGTGCTCGCCAAGGAGATGGCGAGCCTCGACGTGCTCTCCGAGGGGCGGCTGATCCTCGGGGTCGGCGCCGGCTATCTTCAGGCCGAATTCGACGCCCTCGGCATCCCCTTCGAGGAGCGCGGGCGGCGCACCGACGAGTACATCGAGGTGCTGCGCGAACTCTGGGGCAGCGACGAACCCGAGTTCGAGGGCGAGTTCGTGCGCTTCGCGGGCATCCAGTCGCGGCCTCGGCCTCCGCGCGGGCGCGAGACCCCGATCCACGGGGGCGGCATGTCCCTCGTCGCCTATCGCCGCGCCGTGCTGCGGTGCCAGGGCTGGTACGGCTTCGCCATGGACCTCGAGTCCACGGCGGAGTCCCTCGACGGGCTCGACCGGGCCGAGGACGAACTCGACCGCCCCACCTGGCTCGGCGAACTCGAGATCAGCATCACTCCGCGGGAGACGCCGACGGCGGAGGACGTGGAAGCCTACGAGGACCTCGGCGTGGACCGGCTCATCCTCATGCTTCCGCAGTCGGACGTGGCGGGCATCACCGCCTTCCTCGAGCAGGTCGCCGACGAGCTCTTCGACGAGTTCGACGACGAGGACGACGAGGAAGAGGACGCTCGCTGAGCGC
>JAZBPF010000414.1:0-6126 GCA_036351515.1 Pseudomonadales bacterium
ACCGCCTGACCGCCTGACCGCCTGACCGCCTGACCGCCTGACCGCCTGACCGCCTGACCGCCTGACCGCCTGACCGCCCGACCGCCCGACCGCCTAACCCGTCGCGGCGCCTCCCTGCGCCGCGACCGTCGCCTTCACTCCCGACCGGCCGCCTGCCGGCCCGTCGCGAGCGCCTCGGCCGGGGCCGGCGAGATCCCGGCGTCGTTCCAGTAGCCGATGGTCACGAAGTCCCAGCCCTCGGCGAGGTAGTCCTCCACCGTGTCCGGCCCCGTGGTCAGGCCGCAGGGCACCTCGTTGGCCTTGCAGGCCGCGAGCACGCGCTCGAGGGCGGCCTGCATGTCCGGATGGCCCCGCTGCCCCGGCACCCCGTAGGAGATGGACAGGTCGCTCGGGCCCACGAAGATGGCGCCGACGCCCGGGACCGCGGCGATCTCCTCGATGTTCTCGACCCCGAGGGCCGTCTCGATCTGCACCACCGCCAGGAGGTCGCCGTCCGGATCCAGGGGCCAGACGTCGGCGCGGGTGAAGTAGTCCGGCACGCCCCAGAGCCAGCTGGCGATGCCCGGCGAGGCGCCGCGGATCCCCACCGGCTCCGGCGCCGCGTCGCCCCGGGGCTGGGGATAGCGCATGGAGGCGACCGCGTTCAGCGCCTCCTCGCGGGTCTCCACGAAGGGGAAGACCACGCCGAAGGCGCCGGCGTCGAGCACCTGCTTGACGAGGAACTGGAGCTGCTCGCGGCCGTTCATGGGGATGCGCACGAGCGGCGTGACGTCCATCTGGGCGTTGCCCTTCTCGAGCATGCGCTGCTTGTCCTGCATGCCGAGAAGGAAGGCGCGCAGGGTCTCCGTGTCGAAGGGGGTATGCTCCATGTCGACGAACACGAAGTCGAGATCCGAGCGGGCGAGGGCGCGGGCGTTCGTGAGCGAGAAGTCGCCGGAGAACAGGCCGAAGACGGGATGCCCCGCCTCCAGGGTCTCGATCGTGCGGTTCATGTGCACGTAGGGGGCGTCGGCGGCACCCGCGCAGAGCGGGGCCAGGCAGAGCAGGGTGGTTCCGAGCAGGCGGCGCATGGGGTCTCTCCCTCCCGATGGCGTTCCGATGGATCGCGGTCCCACGACTCGGTACTGGACGAGTCGCAGTGCGATGGTGCGGCTCCGCGCGCCGCCTCCGCCGCGGCGCCGGCCGGGGTGCCGGGGCCGCGGCGGTCGTGTGGCGCGGGAGACCGGCCGGCACGGTAGCCCAGGCGGGCCCGCGCCAGAACCCCCGCGGCGCGCTGTGCGTGCCACCGGAATCCGCTAGGCTCGCGCACACGCCGCTCGCCGCCGCCCGGAATCCCGCCCATGGCCCGAGGATCGCTCCTCCCGCTCGCCGGCCTTCTCCTCGCCGGGCTCGCGCCGGCGGCCCTCGGGCACGCCGGCCACGGCTTCGCCGGGGGCTTCGAGAGCGGCTTCCTGCATCCGCTGCTGGGCTGGGACCACGTCGCCGCCATGGTCGCCGTGGGCCTCTGGGGGGCCTTCCTCGGCGCGTCGGCGCTCTGGCTCCTGCCCGTGGTCTTCCCCCTCGTGATGGCGCTCGGCGGCGCTGCTGCGGTGCTCGGGATGCCCCTGCCCGGGGTGGAACTGGGGATTGCCGGCTCCGCGATCGTGCTCGGACTGCTCGTGGCCCTGGCGGCGCGGCCGCCGCTCTGGCTCTGCGCGGGGATCGTCGGGGCCTTCGCGGTCTTCCACGGGCACGCCCACGGCGTCGAGCTGCCCGAAGCCGCCGCGCCGGCCGCCTACGCCGCCGGCTTCGTCGTCGCCACGGGCCTGCTGCACGTGGCGGGCATCCTGTTCGGGCTGCTCGCGCACTGGCCCGCGGGACGCACCGCCGTCCGCGTGGGCGGAGGCGTGATCTGCGCCGGCGGCGTGGCCGTCCTCCTGGGCGGCTGACCCGCCGGCCCCGCCGCCCGTGCGCGCCCCGCGCCGCCTCGTCGCGCTCGCCGCGCTCCTGCCGCTCGCCGCCCGCGCCCACGCGCCCATTCCCGGCATCGAGGGCTTCTACGCGGGCCTCGCGCATCCCCTGCGCGAGCCGGCCACGCTCCTGACCCTCCTCGCCGTCGCGCTGCTCCTCGCGCGGCTCCCACCGGCGGCCTGGCGCCGGGGCTGGGTCGCCCTCGCGGCCGGGGCGGCGGTGGGTGCGGCGGCGGGGTTCCTGCTCGCGCCCCGGCCGGCCTTCGCGCTCGCGCTCCTGGGCGCGGGGCTCCTCGCGGCGCTGCTCGGCACGCTGCCGCGCCCGGTTCCCGGGCTACGGCCCCTGGCCGCCCTGTGCGGCGCGGGCCTCGGGGTCGCCCTGGTGCCGGATCCGGGCGCGACGGCGGATCGTCTGGTGACCCTCGCCGGCGCCCTGGTGACCGTCGCCGCGGCACCGGTGTTCGCCTACGGCGCGCTGTCGGCCCTCGCCGCGCGGCTGCCGGGCGCCGCCGGTCGGGTGCTTCCCCGCATCCTGCAGGCGTGGATCGCGGCCGTGGCGCTGCTCCTCGGGGCGTTCCTCCTCGCCGCTGCTTGAGCGGCGCAGGCCCTTCGGCGATCCTGCGCGCCCCCGCGAGGCCGGACCCCGGAGCCCCATGCTGCCCTCCATCCCCGAACGCATCGCCGAGGAGCTCGGCGTCCGCACCGCGCAGGTACAGGCCACCGTCGCCCTCCTCGACGAGGGTGCGACGGTGCCCTTCGTCGCCCGCTACCGGAAGGAGGCCACCGGCGGTCTCGACGACGCACAGCTGCGCACGCTCGCGACGCGCCTCGAGTACCTCCGCGAGCTCGAGGCCCGGCGCGAGACGATCCTCGCGAGCGTCGCCGAGCAGGGAAAGCTCACGGCGGAGCTCGAGGCCGCGCTCCGCGGCGCCGAGACCAAGCAGCGCCTCGAGGACCTCTACCTCCCCTACCGCCCGAAGCGGCGCACGAAGGCGCAGATCGCCCGGGAGGCGGGCCTCGAGCCGCTCGCGGACCGGCTCCTCGCGGATCCGTCGCTCGATCCGGAGACGGAGGCGGCGGCCTTCCTGTGCGCGCCCTTCACCACCGCCGAGGGTGACGAACACCCGGGCGTCGCCGACGGGAAGGCGGCCCTCGAGGGGGCGCGCTGGATCCTCATGGAACGCTTCGCCGAGGACGCCGAACTCGTGGGGGAGCTGCGCACGCTCCTCGCGGAAGAGGGCGAGCTCCGCGCGCGCGTGGTCGAGGGCAAGGAGACCGAGGGGGCGAAGTTCCGCGACTGGTTCGACTACGCCGAGCCGCTCCGCACCATCCCCTCGCACCGGGCCCTGGCCCTGCTCCGGGGCCGGGCCGAGGACGTGCTTCGCCTCGAGCTGCGGCTGCCGGCGGAGGACGAGGCGGACGGCCCCGGCCCCTGCGAGGGCCGCATCGCGGCCCGCTTCGGCATCGCGGACCGGGGGCGCCCTGCGGACCGCTGGCTCGCGGAGGTGGTGCGCTTCACCTGGCGGGCGAAGCTCGCCTGGCAGCTGGAGACCGATCTCGTCGGCGAGCTGCGGACGCGGGCCGAGGAGGAGGCGATCCGCGTCTTCGGGCGCAACCTCGAGGCGCTCCTGCTCGCCGCGCCGGCCGGGCCGCGGCGCACGCTCGGCCTCGATCCCGGCATCCGCACGGGCGTGAAGGTCGCCGTCGTCGACGCCACCGGCAAGGTCCTCGCCACGGACACGGTCTACCCCTTCGAGCCCCGTCGGGACCGGTCCGGCGCCCTCGCCCGGCTCGCGAGCCTCGTGAAGGCCCACGGCGTGGAGCTCGTGGCCATCGGCAACGGCACGGCCTCGCGGGAGACGGAGCGCCTGGTGGACGAACTGCGCGCGGGGCTCGGGGCGGACGCCCCGGCCTCGGTCATGGTCTCCGAGGCCGGCGCCTCCGTGTACTCCGCCTCCGAGGCGGCGTCCCGCGAGCTGCCCGAGCTCGACGTGAGCCTGCGCGGGGCCGTCTCCATCGCCCGGCGCCTGCAGGATCCCCTCGCGGAGCTCGTGAAGATCGAGCCCCGTTCCATCGGCGTCGGCCAGTACCAGCACGACGTCGGCCAGACGCGCCTCGCCCGCGCCCTCGACGGCGTCGTGGAGGACTGCGTGAACCGCGTCGGCGTCGACCTGAACACGGCGTCCCCGGCGCTCCTCGCACGGGTCGCGGGCCTCACGCCGGCGCTGGCGGAGAACATCGTGCGCCTGCGCGACGAGCGCGGGGCCTTCGGCTCGCGGACCGCGCTCCTCGACGTGCCGCGCCTCGGGCCGAAGACCTTCGAGCAGGCGGCGGGCTTCCTGCGGGTCCGCGACGGGGAGGAGCCGCTGGACGCCTCGGCCGTGCACCCGGAGGCCTATCCGGTGGCGCGGCGGATCCTCGGCGACCTCGGCCTCGACGCCGCGGCGGCCATGCGTGCCCCCGAGACGCTGCGCACCGTCGATCCGACCCGCTACGTGGACGAGCGCTTCGGGCTGCCCACGGTCCGGGACATCCTCGTGGAACTCGAGAAGCCGGGCCGCGATCCGCGCCCGGAGTTCCGCACGGCGAGCTTCCGCGAGGGCGTCGAGACCCTCGCGGACCTCGAGGCGGGCATGCGCCTCGAGGGCGTCGTCACCAACGTCACGAACTTCGGCGCCTTCGTGGACGTGGGGGTGCACCAGGACGGCCTCGTGCACGTCTCCCAGCTCGCGGACCGCTTCGTGAAGGACCCGCACGAGGTCGTGCGCCCCGGGCAGGTGGTCCAGGTGCGCGTCCTCGAGGTGGACGTGGAGCGCAAGCGCATCTCCCTCTCCATGAAGGCTCCGGAGGCCGGTGAGGGCGCGCGGAGCCCCGAGCGGGGCGCACCGCGGGACCGGACCGCCGGGGCGGACCGGGGTCGCGGCAAGCAGAAGGGCGGCGCGAGGCCGCAACGGCCGCAGCGCGCGGACGCACCGGCCGGCGCCATGGCCGACGCCCTGCGCCGCGCCCTCGTCAAGGGCGACTGAGTTCCGCGCAGCCCATGCCCGGCTGCGGCGACCGCTCTCGCCGGTCCGGGCGGCGGTCTCCCTTCGGCGCCCGTGCGCGGCGCCCGGTCAGCCCCCCGCCAAGGCGGCCAGGCGCTGCGCGAACCAGAAGCCGCCGAAGAGGCCGGCGGCGATCGGAGCCGTGCGCGCCGCCGGGCCCTCGAGCTCGGCACTGCGCAGCCCCGCCCAGAGCGCCGCGAGCACGGCCACGAAGAGGAGCTGGCCCAGCTCCACGCCGAGGTTGAAGGACAGCAGGCCCGCGTTCCGCTCCCCCGCCGTGACGCCCAGCTCGCCGAGGACGCTCGCGAAGCCGAGGCCGTGCAGGATCCCGAAGCCCGCGACCACGGCGACGTGGCGGCCGGTGCCCGTGCGCCCGTCCGCCGGCACGCCGAGGGCGAGGAGCGCCTCCCGCGCCATGAACACGATCGAGAGGGCGATCACCGCTTCCACCGGGGGCGCCGGGACCGTGACCACGCCGAGGGTCGCCAGGGCGAGCGAGAGCGAATGGCCCACGGTGAAGGCCGTGATCAGGGCCACGAGCACGCGCCCGCCGGCGAGGACGAAGAGGCAGAGCACGAAGGCGAGGTGATCCCACCCCTCGAGGATGTGGGTGACGCCGAGGCGGCCGTACTCCCGCAGGACCTCCCCGGTGGGCCGTAGCTCGTCGCGCGCGAGTCCCACGGGCAGCGTCACGCCGCGCTCGCCCCCGGCGAGCACGCGCACGAGCCGTCCGCCCCCCGGCAGGGCGCTCGTGAACACGGCGCCGTCGCCGCCCCAGGGCGCCTCGACCGTGTCCCCGCGCTCGAGGCCGCCGTCGCAGACCGCCTCGAAGACCAGCCGCGTACGCCCGCCGCCGTCGTCGCGTCGGGGCTCGCCGGCGACGCACTGCGGCGGCCAGCGCAGCGCGCCGGGGTCCGCGAGGGCGGACCCCGCGAGGGCGGACCCCGCGAGGGCGGACCCCGCGAGGGCGGACCCCGCGAGGGCGCTCGGAAGTTCCAGCACGAGGCGCACGGTCCCGCCGTCGCGCTCCAGGCGGTAGCGGGCGAGATCCATCTCGTGGCCCGTCGCGGGCAGCGCCGCGAGGGCGAGGAGCCCGGAGAGCGCACCGGCGAGCCAGCGCCTCACTCGGCCCG
>JAZBPF010000415.1:0-26588 GCA_036351515.1 Pseudomonadales bacterium
ACCACCTGATCCCATCCCGAACTCAGAAGTGAAACGCTTCAGCGCCGATGGTAGTGCGGGGTCTCCCCGTGTGAGAGTAGGTCGTCGTCAGGCTTCTCCCCGAAGGGGGCGGTTCCCCGGAACCGCCCCCTTCTTCTTTTCCGGTCATCGATCCCGAAAGCGCCACGGGACCGGGCGCTCCGGCGCCCCGGCGCTCGTTCCCGTGTCCGCACCGCCTTGCCTCCCGAACGGACGACGCCCAGGATGCGCGTCGTTCCGGGGCATCGCGCCCCCACCGCGAGACAGGAGGAGCTGGCGATGACGGATGAGGAGTTCTCCGGCCGGACGGTCGTGGTCACGGGCGGTACCGGGGCCCTCGGCCGCGGTGTGGTGGAGCTGCTGCTCGCGCGGGGCGCGTCCGTGCGGGTGCCCTGCTTCGACCCCCGGGAGCTCGAGGCCTGCCCCTGGCGTTCGCACGAGCGCGTGCAGGTGGCCGAGGGCGTGGACCTCACGGACGAAGCGGCGGTGTGTGCGTTCTTCGACGCAGGACCGGCCCCCTTCGCGTCCGTGCACGTCGCCGGCGGCTTCGCCTTCACCCCGCTCGAGGACGTGGACGTCGAGGCCCTCGAGCAGCAGCTGCGCATGAACACCGCGACCTGCCTGCTGTGCTGCAAGGCCGCCGCGGCCCGCATGCGCGCGGCGGGGGAAGGCCGGATCGTGAACGTCTCGGCCCGCCCGGCGCTCGACGCCCGCCAGGGCGCGAAGCTCTCCGCCTACGTCGTCGCGAAGGCGGGCGTCGCCGCGCTCACGGAGCTCCTCGCCGAGGAGCTCCTGGAGACCGGGATCCTCGTGAACGCCATCGCCCCCTCCGTCATCGACACGCCCGCGAATCGCGAGGCCATGGCCGATGCGGACTTCTCCCGCTGGGTGACGCCCGCCGACGCGGCAGAGGTCGTCGCCTTCCTGGCCTCGCCCCGGAACCGCGTCGTGAGCGGCGCCCTCGTGCCCGTCTACGGCCGCGCCTGAGTCGTCCGGATCGGGGGGGCACCGGGGTCGCGGTGGCCATGGCCGGCGCCGGGTGCTAGCGTCGGAAGCGCCTTCAGGGGGAAGGTGTACGACAGGGAGGGGGAAAGCGTGCGACGGGTGATCCTTGCATTGATGGTCCTCGCGACCGCGCTCGGAGCGCGGGCGGAGTTCCTCGCCTACGCGGTGAGCGACAAGGGGCGGACGCCCCTGCCGGAGCGCATCGACGAGATCGAGGCGAAGCATCTCGTGAACGTGGAGTGGGGCGCCTTCGCCGGGCGCCGCAGCCGCGTCGGCGTGCTCGAGGTCGACAACAATTCCTCGGCGCAGAGTTTCACGGTGCAGACCTCGAGCGGCGAGTCGATCGACTTCAGCTCCAACCAGGGCGGCATGGTTCCGGTGAACGGCATCGAGGCGATCGTCATCGACGTCATGAACCAGACCGGCCGCTTCCGGCTCGTGGAGCGCAACGTCCTCGGCGACGTGCTCGGGGAACAGGACCTGGCGGCCTCCGGGCGGGTCGCGGCCCCTTCCGGCGCCGCCACCGGGAACGTGCTCGGCGCCGAGTACCTGGTCCAGGTCGTGATCACGGACTACGAGGCGAACGTGAAGGGCACCCAGGGCGGAGGCCTCGGCGGACTCTTCGGGGGCGCGGGTGCCGTGCTCGGGGCCGTCGGCGTGAAGCGCGGCGAGGGTCGCGTGGGCATGAACATCCGCCTCATCGACGCCGAGACCAGCGAAGTGGTCTTCACGAAGCAGATCGAGTCCGTGATCAAGGAGGGCGGCATCACCTTCGGCGGCTTCGGCGTCGGCGGCGGCGGTGCCCTCGGCGGCTTCATGAGCAGCTACAGCAAGACCCCCATCGGCCAGGCGGTGATCGCCGGCATCAACGAGGGGGTCTACGAACTCGCCAAGCAGATCGGCGCCCGCCCGGCCGAGGGCTCGGTGGTGAAGGCCGAGGGCAACCGGGTCTGGCTCAACCTCGGTGCCGAGGCGGTCTCCGTCGGCGACGCGCTCGAGCTGCGCCGCAAGGGCGAGGAACTCGTGGATCCGGAGACCGGCATCAGCCTCGGCTCCACGAGCACGACCCTCGGGCGCATCGAGGTCGTGCAGGTGGAGGAGAAGTTCTCCATCGCCCGGGGCCAGGGGCTCGAGGGGACGCCGCAACGCGGAGACCTCGCCGTATCGCTCGCGCCTCCGCCCTCCGTGGAGTTCGCGTCCGCGTTCCAGCCGCCCGGCTGACGGGTCCGGCCCCGGCGGTGCGGCCTCTCAGGTCTGCCGCCGGGCCCGCACCGCCGCGGCCAGCTCCTCGAGGACCCGCTCCGAATCCTCCCAGCCGAGGCAGGCGTCGGTGATGCTCTGCCCGTAGACGAGCGGCTGCCCGGGCTTCGCTTCCTGCCGGCCCTCCACCAGATTGCTCTCGACCATCACCCCCACGATGGCGCGCTCGCCGCCGGCGATCTGTGCGCACACCTCCGTGCACACGTCGCGCTGCACGGCGTGCTGCTTGCGGCTGTTGGCGTGGCTGAAGTCGATCATGATGCCGCGGTCCAGCTCGGCCGCCTCGAGCAGCGAACGCGTCCGCGCCACGTCCTCGGCCGCGAAGTTCGTGCGACCGCCGCCGCCCCGGAGGATCACGTGACAGTCGTCGTTGCCGGCGGTGGAGAAGATCGCCGAATGCCCGGCCTTCGTCACGGAGAGGAAGATGTGCGGATGGTGCGCGGACTTCACGGCGTCCACGGCCACCTGCACGGAGCCGTCCGTGGAGTTCTTGAAGCCGACCGGGCAGGAGAGACCCGAGGCGAGCTGCCGATGCACCTGGCTCTCCGTCGTGCGCGCGCCGATGGCGG
This sequence comes from Pseudomonadales bacterium, assembly GCA_036351515.1. Taxonomy (GTDB): domain Bacteria; phylum Pseudomonadota; class Gammaproteobacteria; order Pseudomonadales; family Azotimanducaceae; genus JAZBPF01. The sequence goes on from JAZBPF010000415.1 coordinate 2,853, forward strand.
CCCAGGCGACCAGATCGCCGATGTACTGGGGCGTGATCGGATCGAGGTACTCCGTGCCCGCCGGCAGGCCGATCGCCGCCACGTCGAGGAGGACCTGCCTCGCCACGTGCAGGCCCCGGTTGATGTCGTAGCTGTTGTCGAGCCCGGGGTCGTTGATGAGACCCTTCCAGCCGACCGTGGTGCGCGGCTTCTCGAAGTACACGCGCATGATCACCAGCAGGTCGCCGCGGAGCCGGTCCGCCACGCCCTTGAGTCGCTGCGCGTACTCGCAGGCGGCCTGGGGATCGTGGATCGAGCAGGGGCCCACCACCACCAGGAGCCGGTCGTCCTCGCCGTGGACGATCTCCGACGCCGCGTGGCGCGCATCGAAGATCAGCCGCGAGGCGCCGTCGGGGATCGGCAGGTCGCGCAGGAGCGTGTCCGGCGCGATCACCTCCTCCATGCCGGTGATGCGGACGTCGTCGGTCAGGAACTTCACGCGGGGCCTCCTCCCTCGGCGGAGCGCCAAGCCTACTCCGGCGCGCCCGGCGATCAAGCGACCGGACCGGTCGGGCAAGCCCCCTGCGCGCTCGGCGCCGCCCCACTACAATGAGCCCATGAGCGATCCCCTGCCCGACTCCTCCCGCGCCCGCTGCGCCGCGCCCGCGCGGCGCTCGCGCTATCTCTCCGCCCTCGGCGTCACCGAGTGGGCGCGCAGGGACCGGAGTGCGGCGCGGGCGGAGCCCGAGGCGCCCGCCCCGGACGCCGCGGCGCCGGACACCGCGCCGCCGGCCGCGACGGCGCACCCGGCCGCAGCGGTACCGGTGCGGGCGGAGGAGGCCCGCTCGCTGCACGCGCTCGTCGACGACCGGCCGGCGCCGCCCGGCCCGACGCAGGACGAGCGGGCGCAGCCCGAGGCCGGGGCGCCTGCGCCGGCCCCACCGGAGGCGCAGCCGGTGCCTCGCTTCCGCCTCACGGTGCTCGAGCTGGAGGGCGCACTGCTGGTCGTGGACGACGCGCTCCTCGAGCCGCTTCCGGACCGGCGCCGGGCGCTCGCCCCGCTCGGGGATCTCCTGCGGGCCGGCCATCTGCTGCGGGGCCGGGCCGTGGCTGCGCGCGTCGGCACCCGCGTCTTCCACTGGCCCCAGGTGGAGGGCGATGCGGTCGACCAGACCCTGCCCCGGGCCCGGGAGGCGCTGCAGGCCTTCGCCCGGCGCCGCACCGGCGAGGAGGGCTTCGTGCTCCGCATCGAGCCGTCCGCGTCGGCGGGGGGCGCGGTGCGCGCCGTGCTCGCGGCCCTCGACGCGCTCGACCGCCCCTGCGCCGGGGTCGATCCCGCCTTCCTCGAGGCCGGGGACGGCCCCGCGCGCCGCGCCGCCTGGACCGCGCTGCGCACGCTGGAGCGGGCCGCGTGAAGCTCCCGGCGGAGCCGCCGCGCCCGGGCCCGGCGCCGGCGGCCGTGGACGGGCCGCGGGCGAGAGGGCTGCACCTGCGGGCCATGACCCAGGCCGATCTCTCCGCCGTGGTGCGCAACGAGACCCGCTCCTACGCCTTTCCCTGGTCGCCGGGGAACTTCGCCGACTGCCTCGCGGCGGGCGACGAGTGCTGGGTGGCCGTCGCCCGGGAGCGCATCGTCGGCCACGGCGTGCTCAGCTACGGCGCCGGCGAGGCGCACCTGCTGAATCTCTGCATCGCCCGCGGGCATCAGGGGCAGGGCTGGGGTCGGTCGCTCCTCGACTGGATGACCACGCGGGCGCGCCTGCGCGGCGCGCAGACCCTGTTCCTGGAGGTCCGCCGGACGAACACGGTCGCCCGCGCCCTGTACCGGTCCTTCGGCTTCGAGGAGATCGGGATCCGCCGGGACTACTACCCGGCGGCGCGGGGACGGGAGGACGCCCGGGTCCTCGCGCTGGACCTCGAATGAGCGGTCGCCTGCGTCGCGACGACGAGGCGTCGCCCTTCGTGACCCTCGACGGCTCGACGATCCGCGAGCTCGTGCATCCCTCCCAGGGCGCGGCCCGGGCCCAGAGCCTCGCGGAGGCCACGGTGCCGCCGGGCTGCACGACGACGCTGCACCGCCACCACCGCACGGAGGAGTTCTACCATCTGCTCCGCGGTCGGGGGCGCATGCACCTCGCCGGCGAGGAGTTCGACGTGGGCCCCGGCGACACGGTGATCATCCCGCCGGGCACGCCGCACCGGATCCACAATCCCGGCGGGCAGGCGCTCGTGTTCCTCTGCTGCTGCGCTCCGGCCTACGACGACGAGGACACGGAACTCCTCGAGTGACCGGGGCCGGAGCGCACGGCCCGGCCGCCGGGCCCGCCGATGTGCGTAGAATGCGCCCCGCAGCGCGGGCCGAGGTGGTCCGCACCAGCCATGCCCCCGAGGTCCCGACCCCATGAGCTCCCAGGCGGCCGAGGTCGCGCGCCGGCGCACCTTCGCGATCATCTCCCACCCCGACGCGGGCAAGACCACGATCACCGAGAAGCTCCTGCTCCTCGGCGGCGCGATCCAGCTCGCGGGTACGGTCAAGGCGCGGAAGTCCGACCGGCACGCCACCTCCGACTGGATGGCCCTCGAGAAGGAGCGGGGCATCTCCGTCACCACCTCGGTGATGCAGTTCCCCTGGCGCGACGCGGTCGTGAACCTCCTCGACACGCCCGGCCACGAGGACTTCTCCGAGGACACCTACCGGACGCTCACCGCCGTCGACTCGGCGCTCATGGTCATCGACGGCGCCAAGGGCGTGGAGCCGCGCACCATCAAGCTCATGGAGGTGTGCCGGCTGCGGGACACGCCCATCCTCACCTTCGTGAACAAGCTCGACCGGGAGATCCGGGACCCGATCGAGGTGCTCGACGAGATCGAGGACGTGCTCGCGGTGGAGTGCGCGCCGGTGACCTGGCCCATCGGCATGGGGCGTCACTTCCGCGGCGTCTACCACCTCCTCGAGGACCGGATCCATCTCTACGCCCAGGGGCAGGGCGAGCGCCGCGTCGACCATCCGGTGATCGAAGGACTCCACAGCCCCGAGGCGGACGCCGCCCTCGGCGACGCCGCCGACGCCCTGCGCGAGGAGATCGAGCTCGTGCGCGGCGCGAGCCACGCCTTCGACCTCGAGGCCTACCGGGAGGGCACGCAGACTCCCGTGTTCTTCGGCACCGCCCTCGGCAACTTCGGCGTCCGCGAGTTCCTCGACGGCTTCGTTTCCTTCGCGCCACCGCCCCAGCCCCGGGCCGCGGAGACGCGCACGGTGGAACCCGGCGAGGCGGCCTTCTCCGGCTTCGTGTTCAAGATCCAGGCGAACATGGATCCCCGGCACCGGGACCGCATCGCCTTCCTGCGGGTCTGCTCCGGCCACTACCGGCACAACATGCGCCTGAAGCATGTGCGCACGGGCAAGGAGGTGCGCATCGCCGACGCGGTGACCTTCATGGCCGGGGACCGGGTGCAGGCGGAGGAGGCCTGGCCCGGGGACATCATCGGCCTGCACAACCACGGCACGATCCAGATCGGCGACACCTTCACGGACGGCGAGGCCCTGAAGTTCACGGGCATCCCGAACTTCGCGCCGGAGCTCTTCCGTCGCGTCCGGCCCAGGGACCCGCTCCGCAGCAAGCAGCTCGAGAAGGGCCTGCGCCAGCTCGCGGAGGAGGGCGCCATGCAGGTGTTCCGGCCCCTGGACCGCAACGAGCTCATCGTCGGCGCCGTGGGCACGCTGCAGTTCGACGTCGTCGCCTACCGGCTCCAGGACGAGTACAAGGCGGACCCGGTCTACGAGCCGTCCCAGGTCTGGACCGCCCGCTGGGTGGAGGCGGACGATCCGCGCACGCTCGAGGCCTTCCGCCGCAAGGTCGGCGAGCACCTCGCCCTCGACGGCGGCGACCACCTCACCTACCTGGCGCCGAGCCGCGCCAACCTGCAGCTGATCCAGGAGCGCCATCCGGAAGTGCGCTTCCGCTCGACGCGGGAGCACTGACGCCCGGCCCCGGTCCCGTTCCGGGGGCTTCGCGCCCCCGGTAGCATCGGGGTCCGGCCCGGGTCGATGCGATCGGAAGGGGAGGGCCCATGGAAGAAGGCGTCCTGCGGGAGCGGGCCACGGCGTTCCGGCTCCGCGCCGACGCGGGCGAGGCGACCCTGCTCGACGCGGCGCTCGAGGTGGCGCGCTGTGGCGGCCGCCCGGAGCACGCGCGTGCCACCGTGGAAGCCGGCCTCGATCGGCTCGCGGGGCTCGCGCGGCGCCGCCTCGCTCCGTCCGCCGGCCTCTCCGCCGCGGCGGAGAACTTCTGCGCGGCGCTCCGCGAGGACGGTGGCCTCGCAGGCGACCCGGCTCGCTGGAACGAGCGGGACGGGAGCTTCGTGGACCGGGTGCTCGAGACGGGGCACGGTCTCCCCATCGCCCTCGCGGTGGTCCAGGTCGAGGTGGCCCGACGCCTCGCCCTCGACGCGGAGGGCGTCGACTTCCCCGGTCACTTCCTCCTCCGGCTCCGACGACCCGGTGAGGCCGGCGAGGCCCTCGTCGACCCCTTCGCGGTCCGGCCCCTCGACCGGGACGACTGCACGGCGCTGCTGCGCCGCGTCGAGGGGCCGCAGGCGCGGACCATGCCGGGACACTTCTCGGCCACGACCCCACTCCGGCTCTTCCTGCGCATGTGCACGAACCTCAAGCAGCGCGCCGCCGCGACCGGCGATCCCCTCGAGGCGCTCGCCTGGAGCGCGGCGCTCCTCGGGGCGGAGCCGGCCCTCGTGCTGGAGCACCGGGACCGGGCGCTGCTGCTGGAACGCATCGGCGACTACGGCGCGGCCGCGCGCGAACTGGCGGCGCTGGAGGAGGGGGTCGCGGAGCCGGGCCTGCGGGATCGGGTACGGCGCCGGCGCCAGGCGCTGGAGGCGCAGGCGCGCGCCGGGCGCATCGTGCACTGAGCCGCGGCGTCAGGCGCGGCGCTCAGTCGACCATGTCGGCCCAGGGATTCGGAGCGTCGAGGCGCACGCCGCGGGCGAAGCCCGGGATGCGGATCTCCGAGGGGTCGATCGTGAGGTCGGGTCCGTCGAGGACGCCTTCCCCGAAGCGGTAGATCGGCGCCACCTCGCCCCGGGTCATGCGTGCGTCGTAGGCCGCCACCGCCTCGACGACGCGCTCCTGCCCCGCCTCCCAGCGCTTCATGGCGTCCCGGCCGTGGCGCTTCTCGAGCATCGCCCGCGTGACGTGCGGGGCGAGCACGACCCCGGTGGCGTTGTTGCCGCCGAAGCCCTTGGAGTTCAGGAAGGCCGCGTCCATGCCGGTCGGCCCCACCTCGACGTGGTCCAGGGGGAACTCCAGCCGGTCGCGGTGCACGTCGTCCGCCACGTGGTCGATGGTGCGGATCCCCGGGATCACGCCGTGGGCGAAGGCGCCGAGGGCGGCCACGAGCTGGTCGCCGGCGGCCGGCGAGAGCGAGTGCCCCACGTAGGCCTTCACGGCCGCGATCAGCCAGCGCTCCACGCCGAAGGTCCGCGCGAGCTCGCTCATGATGTGCGACTCGGTGACCCGGTTCTGGGGCGTACCGGTGCCGTGTGCGTGCATGTAGGTGCGCCGGCGCAGGCTCTCGTCGCCGAGGATCGAGCGGGCCAGCGCCATGGCCTTGGCCACCGTGAGGTAGTTGCCGATGCCGGGGCCGGGGATCGACTTCTTGTAGCCGTCGGCGTTGACGAAGACCTCCGGGACCGCGCCGAGCACCTGCAGGCCGAGCTCCACGGCGAGGGCGTCGTCCACGAGCACCGTGAACACCGCCGACTCGGCCAGCGTGAACCCGCAGTTGTCGGAGAAGGGCCGGCAGGCGCGGCGGTGGTCCGCCCCGTCGTTGCGCCCGTCGAGGCGCATGAGCCCCTCGTCCTCGGCCAGCGCCCCCATGGTCCGGTAGCCCTCGATCACCTCCGGCGTGATCGGCGCCTCGGCGTTGCCGACGATCACCACGCGGCGACGCCCGGCGCGGATGTCGTCCACGCCCTGGCGCAGGTTGTAGAGGTAGGTCGCGCAGGCGCCGATGTTGGCGCCGGTGCTGCCGACGCTGCCGAGCACGTAGGCGTTGACGAAGTCCGCGGGCATCTCCGGCAGGCCCAGCGGGAGCTGCTTCGCCGTGACCCGCCGGCCCGTGAGGGCGGCCTGCATCATGCCGCGGTAGCCGTTCTCGTCGAGCTGGCTCATGCCGCTGCCGGCGTAGACGGCGATCTCGTCCGGCGCCACGGCGTCACGCAGCGTCTCCCAGGGCACGCCCGTCGCGCGGATCGCGTCGGAGGCGCCGTAGACGGTCATGGCGAGGCCGCGGGGATGGCTCCGGGACGCGTAGAGCTTCTCGGGATCGAAGCCCGTGGGCAGCTGGCCCGCCGCCTGCACGCGGGAGACGCGGTGATCGGGGAGCAGCACGTCCAGGGCGCCGGGCACGGTCACCTGCACCTGGTCCTCGTCCCCCGGAAGGTCGGCGAGGCGCCAGCCCTCCGGCACCCGCTCCGGCAGCAGCCGCCGGCGCGTGAGGAACACGAGGTCGCCGCCGTCGGGGCTGCGCAGCTGGAAGTTGCGCTGCTGGAGGACCGCGTCGACGTCGAAGTGCCGGGCCTCGATGCGGCGCACGAGCGTGTGGGCGAGGATGTACTCGCGCTGGGCGGCGTCCGGATCGCTGCCGTCGGTCACGCCCATCATGGCGGCGAGGCTGCGCCAGGTGGGAGCCGCGTCCTCCGCGCCGAGCGCCTCGATGACGAGCCGCCGGTAGGCATGGTGGGCGGATACGCGACCGGCGGGGTTCACCCCACCCATGCCTACGATCACCGGAAGGCGCAAGGAATCCTCTCCCTCGGAACGACGCGAACGGTCACGCGAGTGTAGCGGCGGGCCCCGCCGCGAGGCCAGCCGAGGCGCTGCGGGGCGGGGGCCGCACCGGAGTGCTCAGCCCGGGAGCTCGACCGCGACGGCCGTCGCCTCGCCGCCGCCGATGCACAGGGAGGCCACGCCCCGGCGGCCGCCGTGACGGCGGAGCGCGTGCAGGAGCGTCACGAGGATCCGGGCGCCGGACGCGCCGATGGGATGGCCGAGGGCGCAGGCGCCGCCGTGCACGTTCACCCGTTCCGGATCGAGGCCGAGTTCGCGCGTGGCGAGCATGGTCACCATGGCGAAGGCCTCGTTGATCTCGAAGAGATCGACGTCCGCCGCGTCCCAGCCGGCCCGTTCGAGGAGCCGGCCCACGGCCCCCACCGGTGCGAGGGTGAACTCCGCGGGCGCCTGCGAGTGGGTCGCGTGGGCGACCACGCGGGCGAGGGGCGTCCAGCCCTCGGCGCGGGCCACGGCCCCGGTCGTGAGCACGAGCGCCGCGGCCCCGTCGGAGATGGAGCTCGAGTTCGCCGCGGTGACGGTCCCGTCCGCCTTGAAGGCGGGGCGGAGCTTCGGGATCTTCGCGATGTCGGCGCGCTGCGGCTGCTCGTCCGCGTCGACGACGGTCTCGCCGCCGCGGCCGTGCACCGTGACCGGTTCGATCTCTTCGGCGAAGGCGCCGTCCCGCTGCGCCCGCTGGGCGCGCTCGAGGGAACGGATCGCGAAGGCGTCCATCTCCTCCCGCGTGAGCTGGTGCTCGTCGGCCGTGGCCTGGGCGAAGGTGCCCATGGCGCGGCCCGTGGCGGCGTCCTCGAGGCCGTCGAGGAACATGGAGTCGAGGAGCTCGCCGTGGCCCATGCGCTGACCGCCGCGCGCCTTGGTGAGCAGGTAGGGCGCATTGCTCATGCTCTCCATGCCCCCGGCGACCATGACGCGGTTCGTACCGGCCCGCAGCAGGTCCGTGGCGAGCATCGTCGCCTTCATGCCGGAGCCGCAGACCTTGTTCACGGTCACGGCGCCGGTCGCCTCCGGGAGGCCGGCGGCGAGCCCCGCCTGGCGCGCGGGCGCCTGCTTCAGCCCCGCCGGGAGCACGCAGCCGAACACCAGTTCGTCCACGGCCTCGGGCGGGACGCCGGCCCGGGCGACCGCCGCGCGGACCGCCGTGGCGCCGAGCTCCACGGCGCCGACGCCGGCGAGGGCGCCCTGGAAGCCGCCCATGGGCGTGCGCACGGCGCTCACGATCACCACGTCGTCGTCGTTCATGGAGTCCTCTCCGGTGGGGCGGTCACGGGGCGGGGAGTCTACCAGCGGCGCACGGGGCCGCGTGGACAACCCCCGGGGGCGTCGGCAGACTACCGCGCCCGGAGCGGCGGGTGCGGCGACGACGCGCGCCCCGGCCGTCCCCTGACCCCCGGAGGAGGAGGAACCCCATGGCCTCGGCCGCAGAGCAGGCGCTCGCGATCTTCGAATCCCTCGTCGGCAAGCCCGACCAGCCCGGCGAGTGGCAGCTCGTCGACCAGGACCGCATCAACCTCTTCGCCGATGCGACGCTGGACCACCAGTTCATCCACATCGATCCGGAGAAGTCGGCGCAGCTCTCCCCCTACAAGGTGACCATCGCCCACGGCTTCCTCACCCTGTCCCTGCTGCCGCACCTCACCGCGAGCATCCCCGCCCAGGAGCCGAAGGCCTACGAGGGCGTCGTCATGGGCGTGAACTACGGCCTCGACAAGGTCCGCTTCCCGAACCCCGTGAAGGTGGACTCGAAGCTGCGCGCCCACCGGGAGCTGGTGGAGGCGAAGCTCGTCGCGCCGAACACGATCCAGCTGAAGAACAAGATCACCGTGGAGATCGACGGCGAAGAGAAGCCCGGCTGCGTCGCCGAGTTCCTCACCCGCGTCATCTACACCTAGTCCCCGGCGCCGGCCCGCGCCCGCGGGCCGGCCGCCTTCCTCGCGCGCTTCAGGTCTCGCGGAAGCGGGGCACGAGTTCCACGAAGTTGCACGGGCGGTGACGCACGTCCAGCTGGCTCGCGAGGATGCCGTCCCAGCCCGTCCGGCAGGCGCCGGTGGAGCCCGGCAGGCAGAAGATCAGCGTGCCGCCGGCGAGGCCGCCCACGGCCCGGGACTGGATCGTCGAGGTCCCGATCTCCTGCCAGGAGAGATGCCGGAACAGCTCCCCGAAGCCCTCGATGGTCTTGTCGAAGAGGGGCGCCAGCGCCTCCGGCGTCGTGTCCCGCCCCGTGAAGCCGGTGCCGCCCGTGGTCAGCACCACGTCCACGGCCGGGTCCGCGATCCAGGCGCAGACCCGCGCACGCAGGCGCCAGCGGTCGTCCGGCTCGAGGGCGCGGTCCGCGAGCCGGTGCCCGGCGCCGGTCAGCCGTTCCACCAGCAGGTCCCCGGAGCGGTCCTCGGCCGGAGTGCGGCTGTCGGAGACGGTCAGGACGGCGATGGACAGGGGCGTGGGCACGGGGGTCATGGGGCTCGGCTTCCGTTTGCGGCCACCGGGCGAGCGGCGCATGCTCGACGGGATTCTCCGGACCGCAGAGGGGAAGTCCACCATGAGCACCGCACAGGATCTCTCGGCCACGCAGGCCGTCGCCGGAGGCGCGAGCTTCGGGCCGCCGCAGTTCGACGACCCGGCCGCCGCCCGGGCGCATCTCAAGCAGCGCCTCGCCGCGGCCTTCCGCATCTTCGCGGACTACGGCTACGACGAGGGCGCCGCGGGCCACATCACGGCCCGTGACCCGGAGCATCCGGACCACTTCTGGGTCAATCCCTTCGGGCGGCACTTCTCCTGCCTGTCGGCCTCGGATCTGATCCTCGTGGACCACGCCGGCCAGGTCGTGGAGGGCGAGGGGCTCGTGAACCAGGCGGCCTTCGCGATCCATTCGCGGCTGCACGCGGCGCGGCCGGACGTGACCGCCGCGGCCCATTCGCATTCGGTCCACGGCAAGGCGCTGGCGGCCCTCGGCGTGCCGCTCCTGCCCTTCTGCCAGGACGCCTGCGCCTTCTACGAGGACCACGTGGTGCACGAGGCCTACTCGGGCGTGGTGCTCGACACGGCGGAGGGCGACGCCATCGCCGGCTCCCTCGGCGACCGGAAGGCGGCGATCCTGAAGAACCACGGGCTCCTCACGGTGGGGACGACCGTGGACGCGGCCGCCTGGTGGTACGTGGCCATGGAGCGCTGCGCCCAGGCCCAGCTCGCCGCCATGGCCGCCGGGCAGGTCGGCGTCCTCCCGCACGAGGTGGCCCTGCACACGCGCGGGCAGGTGGGCAGCGAACTCGCCGGCTGGTTCAGTTTCCAGCCCCTCTACGAGCGCATCGTCCGCCGGGAGCCGGACCTCCTGGACTGAACTCCGTCGTCGCCCGGCCCTGGCGCCGCCCGCGGGCGCGCCCGGACCGTGCGCCACGGCGGTGCGGTTTCGATTGCCGGCACCCGCCGGCCTCCGGTAGATTTTTCCGATTCAATCGGTTGCAGCGTCGCTGCGGCGTCCGTCGCGTGCCCGGAGAGGCGCCGGCGGCGTTTCCCTTCCTGCTCGCGAGGCCTGCCGCATGGACAGCCAGAACGACCCCGGGGATCAGCTCTTCCTGATCGCGGAGAACCTGGCCAAGGACTTCTCCCTGTTCTCGGAGCGGGAGACGTCGCTCATCCAGGACCATGTCCGGGGGCTGCTCTCCGAGGACGCGATCCAGCGCCAGCTCGAGAACCTGCGCAACCTCGACATCGACCAGTACATCGAGCGCTGCGTCGCGCCGGCGGAGGCGCCGGGGCGCATGAGCGCGAAGGACGTGATCCAGCGCCTCGGACGCCGGGTCTCCCTCGTCGAGTCCTCGGGCCCCTTCTACAGCGCCGTGGTCACCCTGGACGTCGAGGGGCAGGAGCGCGAGGTGGGCTTCATCGCCCAGGATCGCAGCGTGGCCAACGGCGTGTGGATGCCGGAGCACCACCTCGCGGCCGCGCGCCGGCTCGACGAATGGTCCAAGCGCAGCATTCCCGTCGTGAGCTTCATGGACACGCCCGGGGCCGACGCCGGCGCCGACGCGAACGCCCGCAACCAGGCGCACTCCATCTCCCGGCTCATCGCCGAGATGTGCAACGTCGACGTGCCCACGATCGGCATCATCTTCGGCCTCGGCTATTCCGGGGGCGCCATCCCGCTCGCGGCGAGCAACCTGATCCTCTCGGTGCGCGACGGGGTCTTCAACACGATCCAGCCCAAGGGCCTCGCCAACATCGCGCGGAAGTACGGCCTGTCCTGGCAGGAGTGCGCGAAGCTCGTGGGCGTGTCGGCCTACGACCTCTACGAGCAGGGGAACATCGACGGCGTCATCGACTACGTGCCCGGCGAGGACGAGGACAAGCTCGCGAACCTGCGCGACGCCATCAGCAGCGGCATCGCCAACATCGAGCGCAGCGTCTCCGAGTTCGTGGCGGAGAACCCCTACATCCTCGACCACTACCGGCGGAACCTGGAGCGCTACCTCCAGCCGTCCCGGCGCCCGCTCACGAAGGAGGCGAGCGCCTCCCTGTCCATGACCAAGGCGCCCACGGAATTCACGAACGTCTTCGGCGTCGCCTACCGCTACCTGCGCTACCTCGGCGTGCGCAAGCGCATCCGCTCGACCACCACCAAGCAGTACGGCCGCCTCGCGGACGCGGAGATCCCCAAGGGCGAACTCGCGGACCGCGCGGAGCGCGAGCGGCGCCGGGCCTTCCTGTCCTGGCTGCAGGACCCGGAGAAGGTCATCTACGACGACGGCCTCGCCCGGGCCTGGAAGAACTACCAGGAGAAGAAGCAGGCGGTCCACGACGAGCGCGGCCGGATCGCGCAGCTGTTCTTCGGTGAGCCGAAGAAGAACTACGAGGACGCCAAGGCGACGCTCCTCGTGGCGGTCACCGGCTACCTCTACAACCGCTGGAAGAACGAGGCCTACGGCAACCTCGAGGCCCTCGTCGAGCAGCTCGACGTCCCGGGCGCGACCCGGGCGCTCCTGCGCACGGAGGACCTGCCCGAGCCGCGCGCCTTCGCCGCGGTCCTGCGCAAGGACGAGAGTCCCCTCGGCGTGTTCCTGCGCGAGCGCTTCTCCCACGACGGCCGCAAGCTCCTGTCGAAGAAGGGCGTCGCCGACAAGTCCGACGGCTACATCCGCGGCGCCCTCGCCTCGGAGCTGAACCTGATCCTCTCGAGTCACGATCCCTTCGGGGAGGGTGAGCTCGACCTCGCGCAGCTCCCCGAGAGCCAGCGCGCGACGCTCGGCGGTCGCGCCGCGCCGGGGCATCCGGACGTGGTGCGGGCCCTGCGCACGCTCGTGGAACGGCAGTTTCCCGAGCACGTCCGGCCGCGCCCGAACGGCGCGGAGCCCCTCGCGCTCTCGGAGATCACGCTCCTCGACGTGCTGCTGGCGGACGAGCTGCGCGAGGACTTCCAGGCCGAGTGCCGCAAGCTCCTGGTCTTCGACGCCGTCTACGACTGCGTGCTCCAGTCCCTGGACACGATCGCCGAGGAGGCGGACGAGCGCCGCGCCCTGTCCCGGGAGACGCTCGGCCGGCTCCTCGACCGCTGCCTCGAGCGCGTCGCCCGCACGCTGCCGGAGCACGTGACCGGCGCCGGGGCGGACGCCGACGGCACCGTGGCCCTGCGCGACCAGCTCTTCGACTGGCTCGAGCGCATCGAGGCGCACGGGCGCCGCGCCGAGTTCCTGAAGTCCGTGGAGGAATGGAAGAAGTCGGGCTTCCCGCAGCTCTCGGACACGCTGCTGGTGGTGGTCACCTTCCTCTTCGAGCGCCTGGTGCCCGGTTACGCCGCCGCCGTGCGCGACGGTCGCAAGTACGACGGGCGCATCAACCCGCGCAACATCGGTCGCCGCAAGGACTTCTGGAACCGGCTCACGATCGCCTACCGCGACCTGCTGATCCAGAACGTGCTGACGGCCGAGAAGCGGCGCGGAACGGCTACCGTGTCGGCGTTCGTGGAGTGCTACTTCGACAACTTCCGCGAGCTCTACGGAGACCTGCTCTCCTCCGATCCCGTGGAGTTCCCGGGCTTCCGCGTGTCCATCGAGCAGGCGCTCGCCGCCGGCCAGACGCCCTGCGGGATCGTCACGGGCATCGGCGAGTTCAAGGGCCGCGACGGCAACTTCCAGTGCGGCGTCGTGCTCTCGAACGTCGCCTTCCAGGCGGGCTCCTTCGACATGGCGAGCGCAGAGAAGTTCTGCCACCTGCTCGTGGTCTGCGCCCAGCGCCGCCTGCCCGTGATCTGCTTCATCTCCTCCGGGGGCATGCAGACGAAGGAGGGCGCCGGCGCGCTGTTCTCCATGGCGGCGGTGAACGACCGCATCACGCGCTTCGTGCGCGACCTCGACCTGCCCGTGATCGTCTTCGGCTTCGGGGACTGCACCGGCGGCGCCCAGGCGAGCTTCGTCACGCACCCGCTCGTGCAGACCTACTACTTCTCCGGCACGAACATGCCCTTCGCCGGGCAGATCGTCGTGCCCTCGAACCTGCCGAGCCACTGCACGCTCTCGAACTACCTCTCGACCGTCGACGGCGCCATGCAGGGTCTCGTGCGCCATCCCTTCGCGGAGGGCCTCGACGAGGCCCTGCGGAACATCGACCCGGACATCCCGATCCCCGCGGACGACGTGCGCGAGGTGGTGGCGCGGGTGCTCTCCGGGGCGCACGTGGAGGCGCCGCCGGCACTTCCGGCTCCGGCGCTCGAGGCCGTGCGCTTCGACGAGCTCGTCCGGCCCGTGCGCCGGACCCTGATCCACGCCCGCGGCTGCACGGCCGCCAAGCTCGTGCGCATCGCCCAGCGCGAGGGCATCGAGGTGGTGCTCGTGCAGTCCGACCCGGACATGGAGTCCACGGCGGCGGACATGCTCGGGCCCCGCGACCGGCTCGTGTGCATCGGCGGCAACACGCCGGACGAGAGTTACCTGAACGGCCTGTCGGTGGTCCGCGTGGCCGAGCTGGAGAAGGTGGACTCGCTCCATCCGGGCATCGGCTTCCTGTCCGAGAACGCCCAGTTCGCGGAGCTCTGCCGCAACCACGGGATCAACTTCATCGGCCCGCCGGTCGAGTCCATGGAGACCATGGGCAACAAGTCGAACGCCATCTCCACGGCGCGGCGCCTCGGCGTACCGGTGGTGCCCGGCAGCTACGGGATCCTGACGCACGCCGACAAGGCCTCGAAGGTCGCCGAGGAGATCGGCTATCCGGTGCTCATCAAGGCCGTGCACGGCGGCGGCGGCAAGGGCATCCAGGTGGTCGAGCGTCCCGAGGACTTCCACGACCTGTTCCGGCAGGTGCAGGCCGAGGCGCGCAACGCCTTCGGCAACGGCGACGTCTACCTCGAGAAGTTCGTCACCTCCATGCGCCACATCGAGGCGCAGCTGCTCCGCGACACGCACGGCAACACGCACGTGCTCGGCATCCGCGACTGCTCCGTGCAGCGGGACAAGCAGAAGGTGGTCGAGGAGTCGGGGTCCACGGCGCTCACGCCGGAGCTCGAGCAGCGCGTGCGCGAGTGCACGGCGTCCCTCGGGGACGCCGTCGGCTACGTGGGGGCCGGGACCGTCGAGTTCATCCTCGACGTGGCGAACCAGGCGGTCTACTTCATGGAGATGAACACGCGGCTGCAGGTGGAGCATCCGGTCACGGAGCTCTGCTCGGGCGTCGACATCGTCGCGCAGCAGTTCCGCATCGCCTCCGGCGGATCCATCGCCGAACTCCAGCCGAAGGACGAGGGCTACGCCATCGAGGTGCGCCTGAACGCGGAGAAGATCGTCCTCTCCGGCGACCGCATGCTGTTCCGGCCCGACCCGGGCGAGATCACCGACTGGCACATGCCCGAGGCCGAGGGGATCGACGTGATCGCCGCCGGCGGTCAGGACAAGGTGATCTCCCCCTTCTACGACTCCATGGTCGCGCAGGTGATCGCCTACGGGCGCGATCGGGACGAGGCCGCCGACCGGCTCGCGGACTACCTCGAGCAGGTGCGCGTCCAGGGCATCTGCACGAACCTCGCTCTGCTCAAGCGGATCCTGCGCGATCCGACCTTCCGCAGCGGCGACTACGACACGGGCTATCTGCCCGCCTTCCTGCGCACGCTCGACCCCGAGGAGCTCATCTCCGAGATCGAGCAGATCGCCGGCAAGGAAGGGTCGATCGTGGATCTCGACGCCCTCGCCATCGAGGGCAGCGACGAGCTGAAGGTGCTCTCGCCCTCGACGGGGATCTTCTACGTCACCCCGTCGCCGTCGGAGCCCGAGTACGTCTCCGTGGGCGAGGAGGTCACGGTCAACCAGACCCTGTGCCAGCTCGAGGCCATGAAGATCTTCTCGCCGCTCACGCTCGCGGGCTTCAACCAGGGCGAGGTGGTGCCCTATCCGGCGACGAGCCGCTACGAGATCACGCGCATCAACATCGCCAACGGCCAGCAGGTGAACGCCGGCGACCTGCTCTTCGTGGTCAAGCCGAAACCCGCCATGGAGAGCGCCGCCTGAGGGACGGGCCCACGGCGCTGCGATCGCCGTCTGCGTCGGCTTCCCACGGGCGGTGACGTTCGCCCCTCGTGGGAAGCGCACGCAGTGCGCGATCGAACGTCGTTCCTCGCAACGCTGCCGTCGCCGACTGCGTCGGCTTCCCACGGGCGGTGACGCTCGCCTCTCCGTGGGAAGCGCACGCAGTGCGCGATCGGACGTCGTTTCTCGCAATGCTGCCGTCGCCGACTGCGTCGGCTTCCCACGAGCGATGACGCTCGCCCCTCCGTGGGAAGCGCACGCAGTGCGCGATCGGACGTCGTTCCTCGCAGCACTGCCATCGCCGACTGCGTCGGCTTCCCACGGGCGGTGACGCCCGCCCCCTCGTGGGAAGCGCACGCAGTGCGCGATCGAACGTCGTTTCTCGCAGCGCTGCCGTCGCCGAGTGCGTCGGCTTCCCACGGGCGGTGACGCTCGTCCCTCGTGGGAAGCGCACGCATTGCGCGATGCGCTCGGGTCAGCCGCGCAGCAGGGTCACGAGCCCGCCGAGCGAGCAGGCCGCGCCCAGGGCGAGGACGATCCGGCCGCTCGCCCGGCGGAAGGCCGCCTCCTCGAGGCGCTCGAGCAGCCGCGTGCCGATGCGCGTGCCGAGCAGCGCCACCGGCACCACCGCGGCGAACAGCCATGGAGGAGCCGCCGTCCCGTCGAAGGCCACGCCGGCGAGCCCGAGCACCGCGCCGTAGTAGGCGAGCTTCGCTCCGTGGCCGAGCGTCTGGGTGACCGCCTTGGTCGCCACCACCGCACGCCGGTCCAGGCGCGAACGCAGGAAGAACACGTCGAGGAGCGGTCCCGAGGCGCCGGCGAGGAGCTGGGCCGCCGTCACCACCATCCCGCAGGCGAAGGCCGTCGCCGGCCGCTCCACGTCGAGGCGCCCCGCGGCCGGCAGGAGCCGTCCGAGCCACGGGAACGCGCCGACGAGGAGCAGCACGAGCCCCCGGTCCGGGACGAAGGTCAGGAGCGCGAACGCGCCCACGGCCACGGCCGAACCCGCGAGGTAGGGTGGCAGCACGGCCCAGCGCACGTGCGATCGCAGGAACCAGGCGCGGGAACCGTTGGCGGCGCCCTGGGTGACCCCGTGGAGCAGCATGGCCACGGGCACGGGGAAGAGCGCCGCGAGCAGCGCCATCAGGAGCATGCCCCCGGCCATGCCGATCACGCCCGAGAGCACGCTCGTGAGCAGGACGGCGGCGAGGACGAGGGTGGGGATCACGGGCGGCTCCGCTGGACGCCGCGCAGTCTGCGCCCGGCCTTCTCATGAGAAAAGGGACTGGTTGGAATAGAATCCATTCCCCATGCTCGCGATCCCCGGAAGCTCCGTGATCGAGAACCTCGAGACCCTCGTCACCCTCTCCAAGACCGGCACCATGATGGAGACGGCGACGGTGCTGAAGATCAGTCAGTCGGCCGTGAGCAAGCGCATCGCCGCGCTCGAGCGTCAGTACGCGCGGCCGCTGGTGGAGCGGCACGGGCGCCGGGTCGCGCTCACGGCGCACGGCACCCGCCTCGTGGAGCGGGTCACGCCCCTGCTCACGGAGCTGCGCAGCGTCTTCCTCGAGGAGCCGAGCCTGCAGCGGGGCAAGATCATCCTCGGGGTCTCCGAGGCGATCCTCGCGTCCTGGGCGCCGGCGCTCTTCGCGCGGGTACGGCGCGCGCTGCCGGAGGTGGAGTTCGAGTTCCACGCCCAGCGCTCCCCGGTGGTGCTCGACCGGGTCCGCTCCGGCGAGTACATGGTCGGGCTCTGCACCGGCTCCGCCGAGGCGGACACGGACCTCGTCTCCGAGGTGCTGCGCCTCGAGCCCATGGTGCTGATCCCCTCCGGGCTCGCGCCCTTCACGCTCCCGGAGGACGCGGAGGTGCCGGTGATCACCATCGAATCGCGCTCCGGCGCCTGGGCCTCCATCGAGGAGGACATGCGGCGCCTGCGCATCCGCCGGGAGACGTCCCTCGAATCCTTCTTCTCCGTGGCGCAGATGGCGCTCGCGGGCTTCGGCCACGGGCTGGTCCCGCGGGGGGTGGCGCGGACCCTGGGCGTGCCCCGGGAACGCTGCGTGGACATGGGTCGCCGGGGTCTGAACCGTCCGGTACGCTTCGTCGCGCGCAAGTCCATGTTCTCGCGCCCGCTCATCCAGAGCTTCCACGCGGCCCTCGCGGCCGGGTGCGAGGCCCTCGACCGGGCCGACGCAGCCTGACGCACCTCCGCACCGCGACCCGAGGACTCCCCATGCCCGACCCGATCCTCCACCACTACGAGGGCTCGCTCTTCTCCGAGAAGATCCGCGCGATCCTCGGCTACAAGGGCCTGTCGTGGCAGAGCGTGGAGATCTCCCCGATCATGCCGCGGCCGCTGCTCATGCCGCTGACCGGTGGCTACCGCCGCACCCCCGTGCTGCAGGTCGGCGCGGACGTCTTCTGCGACACCCACGTGATCACCGAGTACCTCGACGAGCTCGCGCCGCAGCGCCCGCTGCATCCCGAGGGCGTGGGCTGGGCGGCGCGGTCGCTGGCGCAACGCGCGGACACGCACCTCTTCCGCGTCGTGGTCGCCCTCTGTTTCCAGCCGAAGGCCGTGGAGCCCATGGTGGCGGCCCTCGGCGAGGGCATGCTCGAGAAGTTCGCCGCCGACCGGGCGGAGCTCGCGAAGGGCTCCCCGGGCGTGGCGACCCTGCCCCCGGAGGTGGCGGAGACGGAACTCGCCGACGAGCTCGTCCGCCTCGAGGCGCAGCTGACGGCGACGCACTGGCTCTGCGGCGGGCAGCCGTCGATCGCCGACTTCGCCGTCTACCACTGTCTCTGGCTGCTCCGCCGCAATCCGGTGGTGGCGCCGCTCCTCGCGCCCTATGCGCACCTGGACGAGTGGATGCACCGCATGGCGGGCTTCGGCCACGGGACGGTGACGGCACTCGCCGCGGAGGAGGCGCTGGCGCTCGGGCGCGCGGCGGAACCCATGGCCCTGCAGGTGCATTCCGGCCACCTGCCCGCGGGGGTCTCCGTCGGGGCGCAGGTCGCCGTCACGCCGACGGACTACGGTCTGGTGCCGGTCACGGGTCGGCTGGAGTACTGCACGGCGCACGCCTGCGCGGTGCTGCGGGAGGATGCGGAGGCGGGCCGCATCCGCGTCCACTTCCCGCGCACGGGCTTCCGCATCGACCCGGCCTGACCCCGCCGCGCCCGGAGCGGAGCTCGCGGGAGGCCCGTCGTCCTGGCCCGCGGGCCTCGCCTGGACGCCCGCTCAGGGACGGTTCAGCGACCAGTCGTAGCCGTGGACGATCCGGCCCCCGTAGCTGCGGAGCCGCTCGCCCTGCGGTTGCGGCGCGTAGCTCGCGAGCCAGGCGAGGAAGGCCTCGCGCCCCTCGGGGAAGTCGTCGCGGTACCAGTCGAAGATGCTCGAGAGGTGCAGGCGCCCGTCCTCGAAGCGCAGGCCGCGGGGGTGGGCGAGGTAGCTCCGCACGGCCGCGTCGAGGCGCGCGTCCAGCTCCGCGGCGCGCCAGGGCTCCGCGGCGAGATCCGGGCAGCCCACGGAGGCGCAGTTCACGGCGAAGTGGACTCGCCGGTCCCCGAAGAGCGGGCGCAGGATCCGATGCTCGATGTCGTCGAGGGACAGCGCCGCGCCGTCCACCTCGGCGACCTCCCGTCCCCAGGGCCCGGTCCCGAGCAGGCCGAGGTCGCGGATGCTCTCCACCGCCGGGTCGTCGAGGATCAGGCGCACGGTGAGGGCGTTGTAGAGGTTCACCCACCAGGCGAACTGCGCGTCCCGCGTGAGCCCGTCCGGGCCCCGGGCCTGGGTGGCCTCGAGCCAGGCATCCAGGTCGGCGAGATCGTCTGCGGACACCGCGCCGTAGCGGACCCGGTGGACGCCGCTCGGATGGTCCGTGACCAGGTAGCGGTCCAGGAAGCGCGCCCAGGGAGCCGCGTCGAAGCTCGCGTCCGGAGCGCTGCCGGCCCGGGCCTCCGGCGCGAAGGCATCGAGGGGCTCCGGTGCCCCGAAGAGGGCGGCGCCGGCGCCGGCCGCGAGCAGCGGCGCGAGCAGCAGCAGCGCGTGGCGCAGCAGGCGGGAGGGAGGGGGGGCGGCCATGGGGCGCATCCTGTGCGGGCGGAAGGCGGGTCGGAGGCCGATCAGCAGCGCAGCTCCGGGAGCAGCTCGCACCAGAGCCGGCGCTCGGCCTCGTCGGGGTCATCCTCGCACGCCGGCTCCGCATCGGCGATCCAGGCCGTCCGCCGCAGCGGCTCCCAGGGGCGCCAGCCGGGGAGCGCGACCGCCGGATCCCCGGCGCGGGCGAAGGCGCTCCAGCCGTCGATCATCGCCGAAGACAGCCGCTCCGCCGCCGGTCCGGTGCCGGCGAAGCGATCCATGCCCGGGGCGTCCAGGGTGCCGAAGACGAAGGGGATCTCGAGGGCGTGGCAGGCGCCGAGGCGCCCGCGCAGGGCCGGCGACGGCCAGCGGAACAGGTAGTTCCAGCTCGGGCCGTGGTCCTGCCGGAGCCGCGCGAGTTCGAGGGCCGGCAGCCGGTAGTAGAGGTCCGTCTCCGCGCAGGCGAGGCGCTCGGCCTCCGACGCTCCCGGATGTCGCGCCTCGAGGGCCGCGAGCACCGCGTGGGCCGCCGCCACCGGCGCCTCCGTGCGCCGGCGCAGCCCCAGGGCCAGGCGCCGCGCCGCTTCGTCCCGCGAGGGCGGCCGGCGGAGGTTGACGTAGAGCCGCTGTTCGTCGGCGTTGGAGCCGAGCAGGAGCGGTCGGGTGGCGTTCCGCGCACGGGTCACGGCGAGGGCCGCGTCGCCGAGCACGCGGGTCCCGTCCACGAGCGGGCGGAAGGCGCTGCGCCCCGTCTCCCGGCGGATCGCGGCGGCCACGGCCGCCTGGGCGTCCAGGAGCCGGTCCGCCGGCAGCCCGGCCCAGCGCTCCTCGTCCTCCGTGCCCAGCTCGGCGGCGAGGGCGGCGCGCACGCGCTCGGCCTCCTCCGCGGTCATGGTGCCCCCCGCGGCGGCGGACTGGAGCACCGCCGCCCGGAACAGGTCGTCGGCCTCGGGCGCGGCGAGGAGCGCGAGGATGCTCATGGCCCCCGCGGACTCGCCGAAGAGGGTGACGCGCCCGGCGTCGCCGCCGAAGCGGTCCGCGTGCGCGCGTACCCAGCGCAGGGCCGTCAGCTGGTCCTGCAGGCCGACGTTCGTGCCCCGGCGCCCGTGCAGGAAGCCGAAGAGGCCGAGCCGGTAGTCGAGGGTCACGAGCACCACGTCGCCCCGGGCCACGAGGCGCTCGCCGGCGTGGATCGGGTCGCTCGCGGCGCCGTTGACGAAGCCGCCGCCGTGGATCCACACGAGCACCGGACGGCGACCGTCCAGGGCGGGCGTCACCACGTTCAGATGCAGGCAGTCCTCGGCCGTCGCGCCCACGGGGCGCGTACCGAGGGCGGGGCCCGGACGCTGGAGCGGGGCGGGGCGGGCGAAGGTCGCGTCGTGGACGCCGGCCCAGGGTTCGGGCGGCTCCGGCGGACGGAAGCGCAGCGGACCGAGCGGCGGCCGTGCGAAGGGAATGCCGTCGAAGCGCAGGACGCCCGCGTGACGGCGTCCGCGGATCCGGCCGTCGGCGGTCTCGACCTCGGGGCCGGTCACGCCCCCGACGCGGCCCCCATGTTCACCACCCGCACCGCGTCCGCGTCGTCCTCGCCCAGGAACCAGCCGGCGAGTACGTCGACCCAGCCGGGGCGGGCGTTGAGGCAGGGAATGAGCTTGTAGCGCTCGCCGCCGGCCTCGAGGAAGGTCTCGCGCCCCTCGATGCCGATCTCCTCGAGGGTCTCGAGGTTGTCGGCGACGAAGGCCGGGCACATGACGGCGACGCGGCGGATGCCGCGCTGGGGCAGCTCGGCGAGGACCCGGTCCGTGTAGGGCTCGATCCACTTCGCCCGGCCCACCCGCGACTGGAAGGCCACCTCCCACTGGTTCGTCGCCAGCCCGAGGGAGGCGGCGATGAGCTCCGAGGTGACGTAGACCTGGTGCCGATAGCAGGTGGCGTGGGCCGGCGACTCCACCCGGCAGCAGTCCGGCCGCTTCAGGCAGTGCGTGTCCGTGGGGTCGCACTTGCGGATCTGCCGCTCGGGCAGGCCGTGGTAGCTGAACAGCAGGTGGTCGTCGGGCTCCAGCACCTCGCGGGCCGTGCCCACCAGTTCGGCGATGTAGTCCGGATCGTCGTAGAAGGGCGGCTGCACCTCGAGGGTCAGATCGAGCCCGTGGGCCGCGATCACCCGCTCGGCCTCCACCACGCTCGTCTCCGTGGTCGACATGGCCCAGTGCGGATAGAGCGGTACGTAGCGGACCGTGGTCACGCCCTCCCGGGCGAGGCCGAGGAGCGCGTCCTCGATGGACGGCTCGCCGTAGCGCATGGCCCAGCGCACGGGTTGCTGCAGCCGCGCGTCGAGGGCCTCGGCGAGCTCCGCGGTGGTCACCTTCAGGGGCGAGCCCGCCTCGGTCCAGATGCTCGCGTAGGCCTCCGCGCTGCGCTTCGGCCGGGACGGCAGGATGAAGGCGGAGACGATGAAGCGTCGCAGCGGCCAGGGGAGGTCCACCACCCGAGGATCCATGAGGAACTGCTCGAGGTAGCGGCGGACGTCCGGCTCCGTGGGCGTGTCCGGGGAGCCCAGGTTGACCAGCAGGACTGCGCGATCCGGCATCGGGGGATCCCCGGCGGGTGACACTGGGAAAGGGCCGGGATAATATCCGCCTCCCCGTCCGTTGTCACATGACCGCGGATGCCCTGCCTTGCCCCGGGGGCGCCCGACGCCCCCCGGCCGGACCGGACGCCAGCTTGTCTCGCACCGTCATCGTCGACTACGACGCCGGGAACCTGCGCAGCGTGCAGCGGGCCTGCGCCGAGGTGGGTCTCGACGCCTCCATCTCGGCGGACCCCGACGCGGTGGCCCGTGCCGAGCGCGTGATCTTCCCCGGCGTCGGCCAGGCCGCGAGCGCCATGGCGACGCTCCGCCGCACCGGCCTCGACCGGGCCCTGCACCACGCCATCGAGGCCGGCACGCCCATGCTCGGCATCTGCCTCGGGCTGCAGATCTCCCTCGAGCACTCCGAGGAGGGCGACACGACCACCCTCGGCCTGATTCCCGGGCGCGTGCGGCGCTTCCGCATGGACGATCCCACGCTCAAGGTGCCGCACATGGGCTGGAACGCCGTCGAGGTGCTCCGGCCCCATCCGGTGCTGGCGGGCATCGAGCCCGGCGACGAGTTCTACTTCGTGCACGGCTACTACACGGAGCCCGCGGATCCTGAGGAGGCCCTCGCCGTGGCCGTCTACGAGCGGCGCTTCTGCTGTGCCCTCGGCCGCGGCAACTACGTGGGCGTGCAGTTCCACACGGAGAAGAGCGGCCGCGCGGGCCTCGAGCTCATCGCCCGCTTCGGCCGCTGGGACGGACGCGTGGAGGGCGTGCGTGCCCCCGCCGCCGGCGGCGCATGCTGAGCAAGCGCCTGATCGCCTGCCTCGACGTCCGCGACGGGCGCCTCGCCAAGAGCGTGCGCTTCGTGGACACGCGCGACATCGGCGACCCCGTGGTCAAGGCCCGGGAGTACTACGAGGACGGCCTCGACGAGCTCGTCTTCTACGACATCACCGCCTCGAGCGACCGCCGTCGGATCATGCTCGACGTCGTCGAGAAGGTCGCCGAGCAGGTCTTCATTCCTCTCTCCGTCGGCGGCGGCGTCCGCAGCGTGCAGGACGCCACGGACCTGCGCCTGGCCGGCGCCGAGAAGATCAACGTCAACAGTGCGGCCGTGGAGCGCCCGGAGCTGATCGCCGAGTGCGCCCACGCCATCGGCGACCAGAACGTCGTGCTGTCCATGGACGTGCTGCGCGTGCCCGCCTCCGAGGCGATCCCCTCGGGCTACGAGATCGTCATCCACGGGGGGCGCACGCGCACGGGGCTCGACGCCCTCGCCTGGGCCCGGCGCGGCGTCGCCCTCGGCGCCGGCGAACTCGTCGTGAACTCCATCGACGCGGACGGCACGCGCGAGGGCTACGAAGTGGTGCTCACGCGCACCGTCGCCGACGCCGTGCGGGTGCCCGTCATCGCCTCGGGCGGGGCCGGGCGTCCCGAGCATCTCGCCGAGGTGCTCACGGACGGCCACGCGGATGCCGCCCTCGTGGCCTCCATGGTCCACTTCGGGGACTACCGCTGCTCCGGTCTGAAGCGCTGGCTCCACGAGCACGGCGTGAAGATGCGCATGCGCTGGTGAGCCCCGTGGGCGATTCCGACCCGCGGCTGGACGACCTCGAGGCCCGCTACGCCTTCCTCGACGACCTGGTGCACGAGCTCGAGGGGATCGTGGCCGCCCGCGGCCGGGAGCTCGACGCCCTCCGGGAGGAGGTCCGGCGTC
>JAZBPF010000416.1:0-2367 GCA_036351515.1 Pseudomonadales bacterium
CCGCTCCTCCGCGGGCCTCGCGGTGTTCGTGGCGGACGAGGAGACGCCCGAGGGCTGGATCCGCGTGGGTCGTGCCTTCGAGCGCTTCGCCCTGCAGGCGACCGCACTCGGGATCCGCCACGCACACGTGAACATGCCCGTGGAGGCCGCCGCGGTGCGCCCGGCCTTCGCCGCGTGGCTCGGCCTGCCCGGGCAGCGCCCGGACCTCGTGATCCGCTTCGGCCGGGCGTCACCGATGCCCTGGTCGATCCGGCGCCCCCTGAACGAGGTGATCGTCGAGCGCGCCGCCCGCTGACGCCGGCCGCTTCGCCCGCCCCATGAGCGTGCCCGCACCCCTCATGATCCTGACGTCGATCGTCTCGATCCAGGCGGGCTCCGCGCTGGCCGTGCAGCTGTTCCCGACGCTGGGAGCGCTCGGGACCGTGGCCTGGCGGCTCGCGTTCGCCGCGATGATCCTGCTGCTGATCTCCAGGCCGCGACTCGACTTCTCCGACCGCGGCGCGCTCGCGGCCGTCCTCGTCTTCGGCTGCGCCATCGCGGCGATGAACGCCCTCTTCTATCTCGCGCTCGAGCGCGTGCCCCTGGGGCTGGTGGTCGCCATCGAGTTCCTGGGACCGCTCGGCCTCGCTGCCGTGCAGGCCCGGCGCTGGCGGGAACGCCTCTGGGTCGTCCTCGCGCTGCTCGGGGTCGGCCTGGTCACGCCCTTCGACGGGGACGGCCAGGATCCGCTCGGCATCCTCTTCGCGGCGCTCGCCGGCGTCGGCTGGGCCAGCTTCGTCGTGCTCTCGACCCGCGTCGGCGCCCGCTACGCCGGCAACACGGGAATTGCCCTCGGCATGGCCGTGGGCGCGCTCCTCCTCGCGCCCGTCGCCGTGACGGCCGCCCCGGCCCTCTTCTCCGGGCGCGAGGTCCTCCTGACCCTGCTCGGCGTGGCTCTGCTCTCGACGGCCATCCCCTTCTCGCTCGAGTTCCACGCCCTGCGGCGCGTTCCGGCGATGGTCTACGGAACGCTCGTCGCCCTGGAACCGGCTGCGGCCGCGGTCGCCGGCGCCGTGGTGCTGGGTCAGACGCCGGACCCGAAGGCCCTGGCCGCCACCGCGCTCGTGACGCTCGCCGCCCTCGGGAGCACGCTCACCCGCGCACGACCCGCATCGGACTGACCCGACCCGGCGCACCGGAGGGCGTCAGGCGGGAAGATCCGTCACCCCGAGGCGCCGCGCGACCGCGAAGGCCGAGGCGGCGGCGGTCTCCTGGAGCGGGATGCCGAAGGCCGCCCAGGACCCGCAGAACCAGAGCCGCCGGCCGTCTCGCGCATGCAGCGCATCGAGCTCCGCGAGCGCCCGCAGCGAATCCCGGTCGACCACGGGGCGGTCGAGGACGACGCGGCACTCGACGCTGGACGGATCCGGCTCCCGCAGCGGATTCCAGGTCTCGAACACCTCGGGCTCGGGCCCGAGCGCTCGGTGGATGCGGTTCAGTGGTAGCGTGGCCATGGGCGCCTCGCGGTCTTCGGCGAGCACGAAGTTCACCGGGGCGAGGGGGCGCGCATGGGCGGGCGCGAGGCGGGCGTCGCGATGCACGAGCAGCTCGAAGCGCTCGTAGCGGAAGCGCGCGAGGACGCGTCTCTCCGCGGTGGCGTCCGCGGGCAGGAGCGGCAGCGCATGGGTCGCCTGGGTGGCGAGGACGACGTGATCGAAGGTTTCCGTGCGGCCGTCGTGCAGCGTGACCCGCACGCCCTCGCCCTCGTCGATCGCCAGGGCCGCCACCGGCGTCGCGACGCGCACGTCCGCGACCGGTGCGCTGAGGCGCGCGACGACGTCCCGCGCCCCGTGGCGGGCGCGGCGCATGCTCACCGACCGCAGTACGCCTTCGACGAAGGCGAGGAGCACGCTCGCCGGATAGCGGCGCAGGGTCTCGTAGCTGCAGGTGCACACGCCGGCGTAGGCGGGCAGCACGAACTCCTCGGCGAAGCTGCGCCGGAACCCCTGCTCGTCCAGCCAGTCCTCCACCGTGAGCGCGTCGAGTTCGGCGCGATCCCGTGCCTCCCGGCGCACGAGGCGCAGGAAGCGCAGCACCTCCAGCGCTCGCCGCAGGCGGCGCGGACGAAGGAGATCGCCGGCTGGCAGGAGCGGAACGGAGCGCCCCGCCACACGCAGGTTCCGATAGCGGAAGAGGAGCTCCCCGTCGAGGCGCGAGAAGCTCGCCGCGTAGTCGATCGCTTCGGACTCGATGCCGGCCGCCTCGTAGAGGGCGGCGAGCGTGGGATAGCCCTCGGGGAAGAAGACGCGCATGGGCACGTCCACGCGGGCCGCGCCGCCCGGGCGCGGGACGTCGATCGAGAAGGCGTCCATGCCGAGCGTGTCGCGC
>JAZBPF010000417.1:0-7110 GCA_036351515.1 Pseudomonadales bacterium
ACCCCCTGCATGTCCACGATGACGCCGCCGCCCTCGCGCCGGCCGGCGCAGCCGGCGAGCACGAGCAGCGCGGCGAGGGCGAGCGCGGTGGTGCGAAGGGTGTGCTGACGCATGTCCGTCTCCCGAGGAAGGCCGAGGCTCCCAGCATGGCGCCGGGAAGCTGAAGGCCAGCTGAAGGCGCCTGTACACTCGCCGGAGCGCCCAGGCCGGAGGCCCCATGGCCGAGACCGACTTCCCGACGCCCCTCGTCTGTCCCACGCGCCCCGTGGAGGCCGCGTGGATCGACTACAACGGCCACATGAACATGGCCTACTACAGTCTGGCCTTCGACAACGCCCTCGACCACGCCTACGACCTCCTCGGCATCGGCGAGGCCTACGTGCGCGAGACGAACTGCTCGCACTTCACGCTCGAGGCGCACGTGAGCTACCTGCGCGAGGTGAAGCTCGGCGACCCGTTGCGCATCACCTGGCAGCTCCTGGACTTCGACGCCAAGCGCCTGCACTTCTTCGAGGAGATGTACCACGCGGAGGAGGGCTGGCTCGCCGCCACCTCCGAGCAGCTCTCGATCCACGTGGACCTCTCGGAGCGACGGTCCGCGCTCTTCCCCGCCGCGCTGCAGGACCGCTTCCGGGCCGTGCTCGACCGCCACGGGCGCCTGCCCCGGCCGCCGCAGGCGGGGCACGTGATCGGCATCCCCCGGCGCTCCGGCTGAGATGGCGGCGGAGACTTCGAGTCCGCGCCCCGGAGGGCCGGGGCGGCTCCTGCGTGGCGCCGTCGCCGTGCTGGTGCTCTGGTCGCTCCTCGGCTACCTCGCCGTGCCCTGGCTCGTGCACCGCATCGCCCCGCGCCAGGTCGCCGCGGCCCTCGACGCGGAGCTCGAACTCGGGGACGTGGCCTTCGACCCCTTCCTGCTGCGCCTGCGCCTCTTCGACGTGCGCCTCGCGGGACCGGGGAATCGGGGAGCCTTCGAGACGACCACGCCGCTCGCCGTGGACCGGGTGGAGCTCGACCTGTCCTTCCCGAGCCTGTTCCGGCTGCGCCCCGCCGTCGCCCTGCGCCTGGACGGCCCCCGGGTCGTCGTCGAGCGGGACGCGGAGGGGCGGCTCAACTGGCTCGCCCTCCCGCGCCCGCGGGAGCCCGCGGAGCCGGAGGACGCCGCACCGGTGGCCGGGGAGGACCCCGGGGGGCTGCCGCGGGCCCGAGTGAGCCTCGCCATCGCCGACGGCCGCGTGGACTACGTGGACGGCTCCCGGCCCGGCGGCTTCCGGACGCACCTCGGCGAGCTCGCCTTCTCGCTCGACGGCCTCGTGCTGCCCACCGGGGAACCGGCCCCCGTCCTGCTCGGCGCCGCCGTGGACGGGAGCGCGCCGCTCCGCGTGGACGCCCGCGTCTCGGCCGCCCCGACGCTCCGCGTCGAGCTCGACCTCGAGGACCTGCCCCTCGGGCTCGTGGACCGGTGGCTCGCGGACACGACGCCCCTGCGCGGCCTCGCCGGCGCGCTCTCCGCGCGGCTCGTCCTGGCGCTGCCCGAGGACGGACCGCTGCAGCTCGAGTCCTCCTCCCTGGAGCTCCGGGGACTCTCGGCCCGGCTCGCGGACCCGCGGGAGCCGGCCCTCGCCGTGGAGCGCATCGCCCTGGAGTCCGTGGCGGGACCGCTCGTACCGCTCGAACTCCGCGTCGGACGGCTCGCCGTGGACGCGCCCGTCGCCTCGGCCGTCCGACCGCCCCCGGAGCCGGAGCCCGCCTCGGGCGTACCCGGGCCCGACGCGCCGGAGCTGGCCGCGACCCCGGCCACCGAGGCGCCGGAGGCCGCGGACTCCACGGAGACGGGCGCGCCGCCGCGCCTCGTGCTCGAGGAGACGCGGGTCCGCGGGCTCGCGCTCTCGCTCCGGGACGACACGCTACCCGAGGCGGCCACGGTCACCGTGGACGAGGGGCGCATCGAGCTCGGCGCGCTGGCCGTGCTCGGCGCCCGCGACGAGGATCCCCCGACCCCGCTCCACCTCGAGGCGAGGCTCGTCCGCTCCGGGACGCTCACGGTGGACGGCCGGCTGCGGAGCGCCGCCCTCGCCGGGGAGGCGGCGCTCCGGCTCGAGGGCCTGGACCTCGCCGCCTTCGCGCCCTGGGTGGACGCGGCGACGCGCCTCGGCCTGCGGGCGGGGCGGCTGGATCTCGCAGCGGACCTCGCGGGCGCTGCCGGGGAGCCCCCGGAGGCCACCGCGGGCGGCACCCTCTCCGTGACGGGCCTCGACCTCACGGACCCGGACCAGGTGCCCCTCCTCGCCTTCGAGCGCCTGGCCCTCGAGGGCATCGCCTTCGACCTCGGGGCCCGGCGCCTGGCCCTCGCGGACGTGCGGCTCGACGCGCCGGAGCTGCGCTTCGCCCGCCTCGCCGACGGAAGCACGAACCTCTCCGGGGTCGGCCCCCGGGCCCCCGGGGCGGAGCCGCCGGCCGCCCCGGAGGCCCCCACCGCACCGGACGGAGCGGAGGGCGCCGCCGGGGAGCCGTGGCGCTGGGCCGTGGACGCGGTGGAGGTGACCGGGGGCACCCTCGACTTCGTGGACGAGGCCCTCGTGATCCCCTTCGCGACCACCGTGGAGACCCTCGGCGGTTCGGCCCGGGGCCTCGCCTCGGATGCCGCGGAACCCGCGGAGCTCGAGCTGGCGGGCACGATTCCGCCGAACGGGACCGCCGGGATCCGCGCGCGCCTCGATCCCCTCGCGCCCCTCGAGCAGGCGGAGATCGCCGTGGACTTCGCGCGCGTGCCCATGCCGCGCCTGTCTCCCTACGTCGCCACCTTCGCCGGCCGGGAGGTCACGGGCGGGCGCCTGGAGCTGGATCTCGACTACACCCTCGACGGCGGCCGCCTGGAGGCCGAGAACCGCATCGTGCTCTCGGCCTTCCGCCTCGGACCGTCCGTGGACGCCCCGGGGGCCCTGGACCTGCCCCTGGACCTCGCCCTCGCCCTGCTCCGGGACCCGGACGACCGGATCCGCCTGGAGGTCCCCGTGGGCGGCGACGTGAACGACCCGGAGTTCGACCTGGGGCCCGTGATCCTGGGCGCCGTCCGGCGGGTGCTGACGAACCTGGTCACGGCGCCCTTCCGGCTCCTCGCGGGGCTGGTCGGGGGCGGCGGCGACGTGCCCATCGACCGGGTCCGCTTCCCCTTCGGCGCGGCGACGATCCCCGAGGACCAGTTCGACCGGCTCGTGGCCCTCGAGTCCGCCCTGCTGCAGCGGCCCGCCCTCGCCCTCGTGCTGACGCCCACGCACGCCGGGACCGCGGACGCCGGGGCCCTGCGCGAGCGGGCCCTCGAGGAGGCCCTGGCGGCGGAACTCGAGGCCGTCGACGGGGACCGGAGCGCCGCCCTGCGCGCGCTCTACCGGCGCCGGGTCTCCGCGGAGGAGCTCGAGGCGCTGGAGGACCAGTACGGCGAGGACGGCCGCGAGGGCGTGCTCGAGGCGGAGCTGCGGGGGCGGCTGCTCGCGGAGCAGGCGCTGCCGCCCGGGGCCCTCGAGGCCCTCGCCCGGGAACGCATCGCGGCGCTGCGGGCCCATCTCGAGGGCGCCGGGCTGCCCCCGGAGCGCATCCGCACGGCGGACACCGTGCGCGAGGTGGAGGGCGGCGACGAGCGCCTCACGCTCGCCTTCGAGCTGGCGCCGGAGGAGGAGGGATGAACGTCACGAGAAGGTCATCTAAGATTCACGCCGCTGCGGCATACTACGGGCCCCACGTCGAGGTCGGGGTCTTCTGACGAGGCCGGTCCGGCCCCCTCGGCACACTCCCCTCGCTGACCCGGAAGGTGCATGACCCTCGTCGACCTCTTCATGTTCGGCGGCTTCATGCTGGCGGCGTACTCGATCGTCGCGAACGACGCGATCCAGACGCTCGGCACCTTCCTGTCGTCGAACGCGCACCGGCCCTGGTGGGTGCTCTGGGCCTGGGCCAGCTCCGTGCTCGTGGCGGTGCTCGTCTACGGCTGGGTCACGAACTACGGCGACGTCGCCTACGGACGCCTCGAGAAGTTCCCGCCGCCGGCCGGCGGCATCACCTGGATCCACGCGATCCCGCCGGTGTTCCTGCTCCTGCTCACGCGCTACGGGGTACCGGTCAGCACCACCTTCCTGATCCTGACCGTGTTCGCGCCGGGGAACCTCGGCGGCATGTTCGTGAAGTCGATCCTCGGCTACGCGGTGGCGATCGTGGTGGGCCTGGTGGTCTACGTGGCCTTCGTGAAGACCGTGGAGCGGCGCTTCCTGGAGACCGCGGACCATCCGCCGGCGCGCTACTGGATCGTGCTCCAGTGGCTCGCGACGGCCTTCCTGTGGAGCCAGTGGCTGGTCCAGGACCTCGCCAACATCTTCGTCTACCTGCCACGGACCCTGTCGGTCGAGCTGCTGGTGATGGCGGTGGTGCTCATGCTCTGCCTGCACGCCTGGATCTTCTACCGCCGCGGCGGCGCCATCCAGAAGATCGTCACGAGCAAGACGAACACCCTCGACATCCGCTCGGCGACCTTCATCGACTTCATCTACGGGATCATCCTGCTGGTCTTCAAGGAGGCCAGCAATCTGCCCATGAGCACCACCTGGGTGTTCCTCGGGCTCCTCGCCGGGCGGGAGATCGCCCTCACCCTGAACCTCAAGCACCGGGACATGCGCGAGACCCTCGGGCTCGTGGCGAAGGACGGCGGCAAGGCCCTCGCGGGGCTCGCCGTGAGCGTCGCCCTCGCCTTCGGACTGCCGGCCCTGCAGCGGGCGCTGGAGCACCGGGCCGACGAGAAGGCGTCGGTGCCTCCGCTGGCGCCGGCGCCGGCGGCCGAAACGCCCCCGCCGGCGGCGGAGCCGGAGCGGCCCGCCGAAGTCGCCGTCCGGCCCGCGGAACCCGCGGAGTCCTAGCCCTCCTCCGGGCGCCAGTCCGGCGCCAGGACCGAGAACAGGGTCCCGAGCATCCGGTAGGTCAGCCCCCAGACCACCCGCCCCTCCACGTCCCAGCCGGGATGGCGCTCGCGCCGCCCCTCGTGCTCGTACTCCAGCCAGGTCCGGTTCGCGCCGTGGAACATGGGCGCCAGCGGTGCCCAGAGCACCTCGGCGACCTCGTGGTTCGGACGGAAGGGGCCGGGGCGGCCGGTGAGCTCGAAGACCCAGGGCGTGATCACGAGATCGAGGCGTCGTCCGCGGGCGACGGCCCGCGTGGGCGCGAGCGGTGCGAGCAGGCGGCCGTGGGCGCCGAGGTCGAGGCCGGTCTCCTCCAGCGTCTCCCGCCGCGCGGCGGCGAGCGGGGTCTCGTCCGCCTCCACGTGCCCGCCGGGGAAGGCCATGTGGCCGGACCAGGGATCCCCGGGGTGCTCCGCCCGGCGGATCAGCAGCACCTCCGTGTCCGCCCCGGCGCCGCGGAGGATCGTGGCGACGGCCGCCCGGCGCGGGATGGCGGGATCCGGCTCCGGGGCCGGGGGCGCCGCCTGCAGCCGCGCCCGGATCGCCTCCAGGCGCAGCGCCGGGGCGTCGTCAGTGGTGGGTGTCACTGTGTGCCGAGAGCGCGTCCACGATCCGGTCCCAGGTCCCCACGGGCAGGTCGTGCCCCATGCCCTCGATGACCAGGAGCTCGGAGCCGGGAATCGCCCGGTGCGTGTCGTGGCCGCCCTCGACGTGCACCAGCGGGTCGTCGGAGCCGTGGATCACGAGCGTCGGCGTCGTCACCCGCTCGAGGTGCGGCCGGCGATTGCCGTGCGCCACGATCGCCGCCATCTGCCGGGCCGTGCCGGCGGGATGGAGCGCCCGCTCGAAGGTGCGCCGGGCGCGCTCGCGCAGGCGCGCCTCGTCGAAGGGGAAGCCGGGCGAACCGATGGCCCGGGCCACGGCGAGGGACCGCTGGAGGTAGCCCTCGAGGTCCTCCGGGACCGGCGAGGTCAGGGCCGCCATGGCCTCCGGCGTGGAGGGCGGCACCTCCGGGTTCCCGGTGGTGGACATGATGGAGGTCATGCTCCGCAGGCGCTGCGGATGGCGGATGGCCATGGTCTGCACGATCATGCCGCCCATGGAGGCGCCGCAGACGTGCGCCTGGTCGACCTCCAGATGGTCGAGCAAGCCCACCGCGTCGTCGGCCATGTCGTCGAGCGTATAGGGCACTTCCGGCCGCTCCCCGGCGGCGAGCGCCGCCACGAGCGCGCCCATGTCCGGCGGCGGCACGTGGTCGAACTTGGTCGACAGGCCCGCGTCCCGGTTGTCGAAGCGCACGACCCAGTGGCCCCGGTCCGCGAGCCGTTCGCAGAACTCCTCGTCCCAGTGGATCATCTGGGCGCCGAGCCCCATGACGAGGAGCAGCGGACGGCCGTTCTCGCGGCCGAAGCTGTCGTACTCGAGGCGGATCCCGTTGACGTCGACCTGGGGCATGGGCGTTCTCCGATGTACGCGACCGGGCGATTGTCCACGGAGCCCCGCGGCGAGACAACGCGCCGCCGCCGGGGAGCGGGCGCTGCACGGCGCGCCTTCGATGCCGTAGGGTGCGGGCTTCGCCCGCTGCCGGAGCCCACCGTGCGCCCGTCCCGCCCCCTCGCCCTCGTCGCCCTCCTCCTGGCCGCGCCCGCCTTCGCCACGGAGGCGCCGCTGCCGGAGGACCGGCACTTCCGCGTGTTCCTCGACGACCGGGAGGTGGGGGACCACCGCTTCGCCTTCGCCCGCGAGGGCGACGCCGTGAGCGTGCATTCGGTGGCGGACTTCCGGGTCCGCATCGCCTTCGTCACCGTCTACCGCTACGAGCACGAGGCGCGCGAGCGCTGGGTCGACGGCTGCCTCGTGGGCCTCGAGAGCACCACGAACGACAACGGCACGGAGCACCGGGTGGAGGCGAGCTGGCACGACGGCGTGTTCTCCGTGGACACGAACCGCGGCCAGCGCAGCGAGCAGACGGACTGCCCCTGGACCTTCGCCTACTGGGACCCGGCGATCCGCGAGCGCGAGGAGCTCTTCAACGCCCAGACCGGGGACCGGAGCGACGTGTCCTTCGAGGCGCTCGGGGAGCGCACGCTGGAGATCGGTGGCGAGACCCGCACGACCCGGGCCTGGCAGCTCGACGCGGAGAAGCTCGACATCGTCCTGCACTACTCGG